>JANXUN010000616.1 GCA_025356185.1 Gemmatimonadaceae bacterium | reverse complement strand
AACGGCAACTCGATTTGCGGCACCCGTGACTTTGGTGTCGCCCCGAGTTCTTGATTGACGTCCCAAAAGGTGCCGGCCTGCCCCGCTGTGCCCGCGAAGTACGGCGACGATTCATAAACTGTCGCGACCTTCAACCCTTCGGTGTCAGTTTGCCGAGGACGCGTGACGTCCACATGCACGCGGTCTTTCTTACCATCGCGGTCGGAGTCAAAATCCGTTTCGACCCAAAGCTCTTGCTTGATCCACTGGGTCGCGTCTTGAAACGCCGGAGAAATCTGCGCTTGCCCATTTACGAACACTGGCGCGGCGTGTCCCTCACCTGGCGCGGCGGGTATCACTGCCGATGTTACACGCGAACGTGAGCAGGCCGACACAGCGGCGAGCAACGCGAGGGACAGTGCGAGCGCACGTGGGCTTCGTGCAGCGACGCGGTGCGGTGCGGCGGACGATGAGATGAGAGTCATAACGCGAAGTTACCGCGCCGGTGGCGGCCCGTCGATGCCTCGTAAGGCAGCGTTTCCACGCGCGAGCGTCTTCGCGTGAAAGCGCCTTGGGATTAATAGCATTTTGGCGCGATAGCGAGCTGCCGCGACGGGGCGCTATTCTCTGGAGATGCCGACTCAGTCCAAATACGCCGCCATCACCGGGTGGGGTGAGGCGCTCCCACCCGCCGTGCTCACCAACGACGATCTGTCGACATTTCTCGACACCTCGGACGAGTGGATCACGCAACGCACGGGAATGAAGGAACGCCGAGTGTCGCATGTGTCTGCGATTGAGATGGCGACGATCGCTTCTTCGCGAGCGCTGGCATGTGCAGGGCTCGACGCGGCCGATCTCGATCTCATCATTTACGGCGGCTGCAGTAACGAAGAAACTGTTCCCAACAGCGCGTCTGGAGTGCAAATCGCACTAGGCGCGACACGCGCTGCGTCGATGGACCTCAACACCGCCTGCACAAGTTTTTTGTACGGACTCTCGACGGCGACGTCGATGATACAGAGCGGCGTTGTGCGCAACGCTGTTGTGATTGGTGTGGAGCTGATCAGCCGTTACATGGATTGGAGCAATCGCAACGTCGCGGTGTTGTTCGGCGACGGTGCCGCGGCCGTGGTCTTACAAGCATCAGTCACGGAGTCTGGCGTTGTCGGAACCGTGCTTGGCTGCGACGCAGAATCGCGTCAGAGCTTGCGTGTGCGTGGGATGGGAACCGGCTACACCGGGCACAACGTCACGTTCGGCGACATGCTATGGGACTTTGACGGACAAGTGATTTTTAAGCGCGCCGTGTTGGGCATGAGCGGCGCGGCCGAACGTGTGATGCGAGAGCACGGTGTGACGGCCGCGGACATCGATCTCGTTGTCCCACATCAAGCCAACTTGCGCATTATCGAAGCCGTGGCAAAACACGCGGCGGTGCCGATGGAGCGTGTGATGGTCACCGTGCACAAGTATGGCAACATGAGTGCAGCGACAGTTCCGGTGAGTTTGGTCGACGCGTTAACCGAAGGGCGAGTGAAGCCCGGTAGTCTGCTGTTGATGCCTGCGTTTGGCGGTGGACTCACATTTTGCGCATTGCTCGTGCGATGGGGGGAGCGAACGACACCACTTGGTGAAAGTTCGATGACGTTTCCGCCTGCGACGCAGAGTGCGTTGGAGATGGTCAATACGATTCGCGCAGGGCAAGATCCGCATGGGCGCTCGCAAGCGGGGTTGTTGGCGCCAGTCTTTGCTGAAACGCGACGAGAAACGGCAGAACGGAGACACGCGACGTGAAAACGAACTTCACGCGCGGCGTTGTGACTGTCGCGCTGGTGCTGCTGACACGCACAGTCGCCGCGCAGACTTCACGAGAGCTCGCTCCTGGTGTCTCGTACACGCACGTCGTTGATCCGCGCGGACCGTGGAGCATCCACACCGTGCGCATCGACCTCGCGCGCGCGAAGATTGCGCTGCGTGAAATGCACGGACGCGACGCATTGCGCGGCCGCGAAAAAACCACAGAGATTGTGAAGCGTACAAATGCGACCGGTGAGCAAGTACTCGTGGCAGTCAACGCCGATTTCTTTGATTTGAAAACCGGTGAGAACGAAAACAACCAGGTGATTGGCGGCGAATGGTGGAAAGGCGTGAAGGTCACCGACTCGCCGTTCGATACCTACGACAATGTGCACGCGCAGTTTGCCGTCGATGCGTCAGGACAACCGACGATTGACCGTTTCATTTTTGATGGGCGCGCGTGGGGGCGTGGCGCATCGACACCGCTCGTCACGCTGAACGCGAATCCGTCCGGAAATCCAGAGGGCACCGCGCTCTTTACCGCACGCTATGGTGCGACAACGCCGAGGGATACCGCGCGAGTCACCGCGGAGCTCTCACTCACGCGCGCGGGGCAGCGTGGCGATACGCTGCTGTGGGTGCGCGCCGGTGCGGTGTCGAACGCTTCGGGAAGTACGATTCCCGCAAATGGCGCCGTCATCGCTGCATACGGCGCGCGCGCAAAAGAAATCGTTGCCATGGCCGACGCAGACACCGTGCACACGCTGCTGACAACGCTACCACGAATGCGTTCTGGCAGCGCTCCGACGCTTGTTATCGGCGGGTGGCCTCGCATTCTGCACGATGGCAACAACGTCGCTGGCGATGCCGCCACCGTCGAAGGCACGATCTCGCGCAACGCCGAAGCGCGGCATCCACGCACGGCGGTCGCGTATTCGCGCGATAAACGCGTACTGTGGCTGTACGTTGTGGACGGACGCTCAACGGCCAGCGTCGGTATGACGCTGATCGAGATGGCTGATGCGCTCAAGAAACTTGGCGCATGGGAGGCGATAAACTTTGACGGCGGCGGATCAACTACCATGGTGATCGACGGTGCGATGGTGAACGTACCGTCAGATCCCACCGGGGAGCGAGAAGTTGGCAACGCGCTGCTCGTAGTTAAGAAACGATAGCGCGTGCTTACGGTTTACTCGCAGCAATCGTGATCGCTTTGAGTGAATCGTCCGACAACGGCAACGCGTTTTTTCCAGGTGGATAGCCGTTCACACTCAGAATGTACGCCACGACATCGCCCATGTCGGGCTTCTTGTACACACCCGGTGTATCGCTGGGCATTGACGTCAGAATCCGATCGTGCAATGTGTACAGCGTTTGACCGCTCCAATTACTTAAGAACGCACCACCCGTGAGTGCGGGAGACTCGTCGGCGCCCGCGAGGGTGGCGGTGTGACATCGCTGACACGATTTGGCATACGTCGCTTGCCCACGTGTCGCCTGTTCGACGCTATACACGCTATCCCACGTTGTCAGTGCACGTGGGCGCGACGATGACGACGTACTGCTGCCGACGAATGCCCACGTGGGCAGCAGCGAAACAGTGAGCAGTACGAAAATCGCGCGTGTGGACACGCTTACTTGCCAGCTGCAGCGGGTAGGCGATACGCGATGTATTCGCCCGAGTATGCTCCGCCGCTCACGGCGACAACGATGTATTGCTTGCCGTTCAGCATATACGTCATCGGGGATCCGCTCTGCTGGGCGGGCATCGCGACGGCCCCGACTTCGCGACCGGTTGCT
>JANXUN010000606.1 GCA_025356185.1 Gemmatimonadaceae bacterium | reverse complement strand
CCGGCGTCGTGTTTGATCGCGCAGTGCTGGTGCCGCGTAATGCACCGGCCCGTCGCGGCGGACCGCCATCGGGATTTGTCCGCGGTGACCGGGGCGCGCCGTCGGCCGACGCGCGCAAACGCTTTTCCGATCGTATGGCGCTCGAGCTGAGTCTGACGCCCGAACAGCAGGTCAAAGTCGACACGATCATGACGCGCCAGTTCGCCGGCATGGAGCAAGCGCGAGAAAAAGTGCGCCCCGTGATCGACTCGCTTACGCGCGCCGCACAAGCGTCGATGGATTCTGTGCTCACACCCGAGCAGCGCACGAAAGTGGCTGAGATGCGCTCGCGCCCGCAGGGACGCGGTGGGCCTGGCGGCCGCGGTGGGCGTGATGGTCGCGGCGGACCGCCGCGCGATAGCGGCGGCCCACCAGGACGCGGACGCCCGTAGCTACTGCTTCACCACCACCATGAGCGTGGTGTCGGCGGCAAAGGCGCTAAACACTCCTAGGCCGCCATGAATATTGGTCGCGGGCTCGTTCAGATCGCGTGAGTCCTGTTGCAACGTGGCGTATAACTGCGCGTACTCTTCGTTCACGCGCCACACGCGCACGGTGTAGTTGCCGTAGTACGAGAGCGACAGGGCATTGACCGACAGACTGTCTGCTGCTGTGGGCGCCGAAATGAATCGGCGACGAAGCATGCCAATCGCCCCGCCAAAACCCGGCGGCAAACCGAGATCGATTGCGACGGGCACGGCATCCGTACTCTCGAACGTCACGAAGTAGAGCGCACCCGTCGTGCGCGTCCATCGAACTTGCGCGTTGAGTCCGGACAGATCGGGGCGCGGTGCGCCGGGCGAAAATGTGAATGTTGGCACTTTAAGCGTCGACGACGACATCCGCGCGTCGGACGGCTTCGTTGGCACGACCGTGTGCGCAGTAATCGTCTTACCTTCTACGATCGCTTCAAAGTCAAACGCATCGCCTTCTTTCACCGTGAGATTGGTACCCGTGTAGCGATAATAGCCGGTATCACCCGGTGATTTGGAGAGCAGATACCGCACCCCACTCTTGATGAGTGTGACCGTCGCCGAGTTGATGGGTGGCGACGCACTGTCGGCAAGTGAATCCGGCGTGCCGATCGGTGCGGTCCACGTGAGCTTGATGTCGTTTACCGGTTGCCCCGCGTACAAATACGCGCGCACCACCGCTTCACGCGTTTCTGGTGAGACCGATGTGGGATCGCCGCATGCCACGGCACCCGCGGCCGCGAGGGCCGCACTGACAATCACAACTCGGCGCATCTGCGCCCGATGGCTCGTCAACATTACCGATCTCCTCCGTTACGACGATCGCGCAGTCCGCGCATCGTGATTTTGACATCGAGACTTGGCGTGAATCCCAACTGCGCGATATCCGAAACCGTTATTGGGCTCGTGCTCAAGTCAAACTTGCGGTACGACACGTTGCGTCGGTTCATCACGTTGTAGAGCGATAAGCCAACCTTGTAGTCGAACGCACCGTCGGGTTGAAAGATGCGCGAGGCCGAGAAATCCACGCGTTGATACGACGGCAACCGTTCGGCATTCTTATTGCCGACGTTGATGTAGTCTTGCGTGGTGCCGTCAAGCAGCTTGATCTGGTATTGTCCGGTCGGTGCCGTGTACGGAAGCCCCGAGCCATAAATGCCAGTGCCCGATACGTCCCACTGGCCGATTTGCCACGTGAGAAACGTTTTCGCTTCGTGTCGTTGATCTTGCGCCGTTGGGAACGTTTCCCCTTGATCGACCTCCGCAAACGTTGTCGTCGTCTTCGCCAGCGTATACGACGCCCATCCTGTGATGTCGCCGTGCTTTTTCTCGAGCAAGAACTCAAGCCCGCGGGCGCGTCCATCACCAGTATAAAAAAACGATCCGGTGTTCACGCCGAACGCGCGACGATACCGGCGAGAAAACAGCGACGCATTCTCGAGCGTCTTGTCGTAGGCCTCGACGTTGAACGCCCAGTCCGGAATGTCGTATAAAAATCCAACAATGCTGTGCGTCGATGCTTGAGGCTTGAGCGTACTATCAGCAAGCAGCCAGAAGTCGCGACTCCCTTGCAGGACATCTTCGTTCTCGACGCGATTCACAAATTGGTGATAGCGCCCCCAGGCGCCTTTTACTCGCAGCTCGGGCGTGAGCTGCCAGCCGGCGTTCACGCGCGGTTCGACAAACGTTTGAGCGGTGACATCGTAATGATTTGCCCGCACGCCCGTCGTAATGTCGATCGCAGAGATGGGCGTCCACGTGTGCTGCGCATACGCTGCGTTAAGCACGGAGCTGCCATTGCGCGTCGTGTTCCGATTGCGTTGCGTCGAATCGGCACCACCTACGGCAAACTCATAGGTGACATGGTTGCGCGTGCTCCATGCGCCGAACTCCACGCGCGACCATGCGCTCAAATCCAACACATTGGCAAAGGTCGCCGTGACATCGTTTACGGAATTTGTTTCGGTAAACCCAAAGTTGAATCGAGCGCGACCGTTGGGCAGTCCGCCGCTCGCTGTGCGATCGCCATTGCTGTTGTAGTGCGACGACGCGACGAGCAGATCGGAACTCAAGCGACTGGACCACTGTCGAAACCATCGTCCGCTCACGCCTTGATTTCCAGAAATCGTGATGTCGTTGAGTGTCGTTGACGTCGTCGTGGTCGCGGCACCACCGGGACCACCAAAACCAATTCCGCCCAGGCTCAACTGTGCTTGCGATTGATCGAGGTTGTCGAGTCCGCGATACACGCTGACGGTCGCGACATCTTTCGACGACGGACGATAGGTCAGCTTGCTGTTGAAGTCATAGAAGTAAAAGGTCGGGTCGACGGTCTGTTGCTGAAAGCGTCCACCAGGTCCACCACGCAGCTGCGGCCCACCACCCTGCGTGGTCGATCCTTGACTCTTTGCGAAGTCAAACAAGCGATTGTATAAACCGCTTTGAATGACGTCGGTGTATGACCGTCGTCCGGAAATGAGCAGTGAACCGCGTCCGAGCGGCACTTCAACAACGCCGCGTGCACTCAACAAGCTCGCGCCACCACTCGCGTGAAACTGATGTTCGTCGCCGGCCTTGCCTGTTAAATCAATGACCGACGACACTCGCCCGCCGTAGCGCGCCGGAAATCCGCCGGCGTACAGCTGAATGTCCTTGAGTGCGTCGGTGTTGAACGCGCTGAACAATCCAAAAAAATGATCGACGTGATAGACGGTCATCCCGTCCAGCAACACCAAGTTCTGATCTGACTGTCCACCGCGCACCGACAGACTCGCGGTCCCATTGCCCGCGCCCGCCACACTCGGCAGCATTTGCAAGGTGCGAAACACATCAGCTTCGCCGATCGACGGCATCGCCTCAACCTGCGCGGTCGAGATAGCAATCGCACCGACATCGCGACCGATCGCAGCTACGGTCGGGGCTTCGTCGGTCGCGCCCTTCACTGTGCTAGCGGCGAGTCGCACCACCGCCTTGCCAAGATCAACAATGAGTGGCGCGGTCACGGTGTCGGCGCGCACCGAGAATGTTCGCGACGCGTAGCCGATATACTGCACGCGCAATTGCTGAACGCCGGCGGGGACGCCAAGCAGTGTGAATCGACCGTCGGCGTTGGTCTGTACGGCGCGCGCGAGGGCCGCAATGCCGACGCGAGCGTTGGGCAGTACTTCGCCGGTCGCCGAGTCGCGGACAACGCCGGTAAGAATGAGGTCGCGTGTTCGACTCGCGTTTTGCGCTCGCCCGTGAGTCGCGAACAACGCGACGAGAAGCGCCGCCGTCGACAGGATGCCTCGCCACTGTGACCTGGGAGATGCGATTACGCGATGCTCAGTCATAAGAGACTCAGAAGCCGCCCACCCAGGGCACGAGATTGCGCGCGCTTGGACAAGGCGTGGTCGGTCGAAACAACACGTTACTTCCTGAAAACCCTACGACCCAAGAGCTATAGTCGGACACCAGTCGATTCGTTTGCTGCAGGGTTTGGTGCGGTGCTAAGTTCGCGACGGTTGCT
>JANXUN010000603.1 GCA_025356185.1 Gemmatimonadaceae bacterium | reverse complement strand
CACGAGCGCATCGCATCCATGAAAAAAGCCTCACCGTATCGCCAAGCCGCGCTCGATCGATTGTCGAGCCCCGAGCAGCTCGATCAGCTCCTCCAGGTGACGCGACCGCGCACGTGGATTGCCCTCACCGGCGTCTGGCTGCTCATTGGCGTTGCACTCGCGTGGTCAATTTTTGGACGACTCCCCGTGACCATCACTGGCACGGGCATTCTGCTCAGCACCGCGGGGCTGCGTGAAGTTGAGTCACAAGGCTCTGGTGTGGTGCGCACGATGGCCGTGCACACGGGCGACTTAGTCGAAGCGGGCACTCTGATCGCCGAAATCAGCGAGCCAAAACTCGAACAACAACGCACACAAGCTGCCGATCGATTGCGCTTGTTGCGCGAAGAAAAAGTTGCGCGTCAACGCTACTTGGGCGAAAACACCTCGTTAGAAACACAGCGGCTCGATGCGGAACGAGTCGATGTCGAACGCAAGCAAATCGCGCAAAAAGAGCGAGTGTCGTTTCTTGAATCGCGCGTTAAAGCGGAACGCGAAGCGCGCGGCTTAGGGCTCGTGACGGAGACTTCCGTACAGACCACGGTTGCGGCACTCGAAACCGGACGCGGCGAGTTGGCCGCACTCGATCTCGAACTGCAAAACAACGCGCTACGCCGGCTGCTCCTTGCGAACCGAAACACGGAAACCGTCGGACAACTCGACGATCGGGTGCGTGAAGCGGAGCGCGAGCTCGAAGCGCGCACCCTGGAGATTACGCAGGCCACGCGTGTGATGAGTCCGTATCGCGGATACGTGCGCGAAATTCGCCGAGGCGTTGGACAGCTCGCGACGGCGGGGCAGGCGCTCATCTCAATCGAGCTCGCGGGCGTTCCCGTGCAAGCACTCGTCTTTGTCACGAGCGAAGGCAAACGCATCGAAAAAGGAATGGACGCGCGCGTCTCACCAGTCACCGTACGACAAGAAGAATACGGCTACATGCTTGGCTCAGTGAGTTCGGTCTCGACGCAGCCCGTCACCTTGGCGGGCATGACGCGCACACTCGGCAACGATATACTTGTGCAGCAACTGGCGGCGCGAGGCGCGTCATATCTCGTCGAAATCACACTCACGCGCGACAGCGCGACGACGAGTGGATTCAAATGGTCGTCGCGTGAGGGTCCACCGCTCGTGGTAGGAAGCGGTACTAGTATCGAAGTGGCCGTCGTCGTTGCGCGTCGTCGTCCAATTTCATTGTTGTTGCCGATGCTTCGCTCGGCGTTTGGAGGATCGGCGTGACGTTGCCCGCATGGGTAGCCGCACTGCGACGTCACAGGCCGATCAAAACGCGCACCCTGCTGCAGATGGAAGCAGTTGAGTGTGGTGCGGCTTCGTTAGGATCAATACTCGGCTACTACGGGCGATACGTATCGCTCGAAGAGTTGCGCGGAAGGTGCGGTGTCTCGCGCGACGGTGTGACAGCGAAAAACTTGCTGAGCGCAGCACGCAGCTTTGGCTTGACCGCCGATGGGTACAAACGTGAGGTCGAAGAGCTAAGCGAGGTCGCGTGCCCGTGCGTCCTGTATTGGAACTTCAATCACTTCCTCGTATTGGAAGGAATTGTCGATGACGTCGTGTATTTGAACGACCCGGCTGTCGGACCACGCACCGTAACACTTACCGAACTCGACGAAGCATTCACGGGCATCGTGCTGACGATGTCGCCAGGACCAACGTTCGTGCGCGGTGGATCTGAACCATCGCTGATGTCGACGTTGCGCGAGCGACTGCGCGGTTCCGAAGGCGCCGCGTTGTACGCCATACTCGCCGGACTCGGGCTCATGATTCCCGGCATCGCGATTCCGGCGTTTAGTCGAATTTTCGTCGACCAAGTATTGGTGCAAGGGCTGCGCAGTTGGGTGCGACCGCTGCTGCTCGGAATGGCGATGACGGCGCTATTACGCGGCATGCTGCACTGGCTGCGATCGTATACGTTGCTGCGTCTCAGCACGAGACTGACGGTGGTTGGAGCCACGCGATTTTTTTGGCATGTGCTGCGGTTGCCTATTGAATTCTACGGACAACGTTATGCGGGCGACATCAGCGCGCGAGTCGCGCTGAACGAAAAGATTTCGAAGCTGCTGTCGCTGCGTTTTGCTGAGACGGCGATCGATGTGATTCTGGTCGTGTTTTACGCCGTGCTCATGCCGATGTACAATGTCGGGTTGAGTCTGGTGTCTATCGGCATTGTGCTTGCAAATTTGTACATCATGCGGCTTGTCGCCGAGCGGCGCATCAATGGCAATCGACGAGTGTTGCAAGAGGGCGGCAAGTTTGAAGGAACGCTGATGGGCGGATTGAGCAACATTGAAACGCTTAAGGCCACGAGTCGCGAAGGCGACCTGTTCTCGAAACTGGCGGGACATCAAGCCAAAGTTGAAAAAGCTT
>JANXUN010000602.1 GCA_025356185.1 Gemmatimonadaceae bacterium | reverse complement strand
GACGCAAACGGGGCTCTCGCTCGGCACGCCGAACTACATGAGTCCCGAACAAGCGATGGGCGAACGTACCATCGACGCGCGCAGCGACATCTACGCGCTGGGTGCCGTGACGTACGAAATGCTCGTCGGCGAAGCGCCGTTTACCGGACCCAGCGTGCAAGCGATCATCGCGCGCGTACTCACCGAAGAGCCGCGCGCTATCACTGTGCAGCGCAAGGCGGTGCCCGCAGGCGTCGAAGACGCTGTGCTTCGCGCGCTCGAAAAACTGCCGGCCGATCGCTTCGAGAATGCGAAGGAGTTTATCGACGCACTCGGGAGGGAGGGAACATCGACGACATCGCGTGCGACCGGCGCTGCCACGCGCGCGACGTCGTCGCGCGGTCCGCTCATCGCTGCCGCAACGCTCGCGATTGTCGCGAGCGTCGCGGGATTCGGCTGGTGGCGCGCGTCTCACAAAGTCGCGGCGGATAGTGCAAGCGCGATTCAGTACACCGTCGATCCGCCCGAAGGCACACAGCTCGCGGTGGGCTATGCGTCGATCGATATCTCGTCGCAAGCGAAGCGCATCGTCTTTGTCGCGCGCGACAGCAGCGGCATGACGCACGCGTACGTGCGCGGCTTCGACGACATTCGCGCGCGTCGACTCGACGGCACCGACGGCGCCACGCAGCTCTTTCTCTCGCCAGACGGCGCGTGGGTTGCGTTCGCCGCGAATGGAAAACTCAAGAAGGTGCCGACGATTGGCGGCAACGCGGAGTTTCTCGCGGATCTCCACAATCCGCGTGGCGGACACTGGGCGACCGACGGCCACATCTACCTGGGCGACGCAGGCCCGATCATCGTCGTGCCCGAGAACGGCGGCGCGGTGAGAACGTTGCGGCCACTCGTGCAGACGGGACGTCAGTCTCAGTCGCCTCGTTTGCTCGACGACGGCAACACGATGCTGTTCGTCGACTGGGGTGGCAACGTCGGCAATTCGCGCCTTATGGCGTACTCACTGTCTACCGACTCCGTCACGTCGCTTGGCCTGATCGGCTCGCGCGCGTTGGGCGTGCATGATGGATTGCTGGTGTACGGCAATGAGCGCAGCGCGATTTATGGTGTGGCGTACGACGCAAAGCAACGCACCGTCTCTGGCGAACCGCAGTTAATGAGTCAGCTTGCCGCGAGTGACTTGGGCATTCTCGCTGCCGCACTAGCAGCAGACGGGTCGCTTATCTATCGCTATGGTGACAACAAGTCGGCGCTGACGATCTTGAGTCCTGGTGGCGCCACGGACGTGTTGAGCATCGGACTCGAAAGCGCCGCCGAGCCACGACTCTCGCCGGATGCGACGCGTATTGCGCTGACGGCGGGGCGCGCCACCGACGTCGTCGTGTATGATCTGCGCGCACGCGCATTGACTCGATTCAACGATCGCCAAGCATCGTCGACGGAAGTCGGGCGCGCGGAATGGACGCCCGATGGATCACGCATGCTTATGCGTGAGGTCTCGGGAACTGACAAGTCCACCATCGTGTGGCGCGCGGCGAACGGAACAGGCGGCATGGAGTTGTTGCACCGCGATACGAAGATCGCGCTGTGGGAAGGGGTTGTCTCTCCGGATGCGCAGTACCTGCTGTATCGTGTCGGCTCGGGATCGACGGCAGATCTGCGATACCGCAAACTTGTCGGCGACACCACTTCTCGCGCGTTTGTTGCGACGCCGGCCGGTGAAGAAACGCCGCGCTTCTCTCCCGACGGAAAGTGGGTCGTGTACAGCTCTGACGAGGCAGGCGCTGGTCTTGACGTCTACGTCCGAGGCTTCCCCGATGGGGCAGTCGCGTATCGCATTTCGGAATCTGGTGGTCAGCAACCCGTGTGGTCGCGCGACGGCAAGGCGGTCTACTTCGTCGCGCGCGATGGGCTGCTGCTTCGCGCGAAAATTGTCACGACCTCGGGTGTTACCGTCGCATCGCGCGACACGGTGGTGCGCAGCGGATTCGAACTGCCGCCCTTTCGCGGACACGCCAACTACGACGTCATGCCCGACGGTCGCCTCGTGCTGATTCGTCCGATGGAGAACTCGCAGCGCATCGTGGTCGCGCACGGATGGCTTAACGCAGCACTCGCGAGGCAAACGAAGTCACCGCGATAGGCCGGCTTGTTTTTTCCGTAAAGATATAAATATTCTTTCCCATGAAAACATCTCTCGACTTACCAGACGACCTCTATCGACGCGTCAAGTCCAAGAGTGCGCTCGAGGGAAAGTCGGTCCGCGAGGTGGCACAGGCGTTGTTCACCGCATACGCGGACAATGCATACGCGGACCCCTCACACGTGGATCCGAGCGCACAATCCTCGTCGCCTGCGTCGCAAGCGCTCCCGGTAGAGAAGGGCCAGAGCGACGTCGTCGAGCCCTGGCTGCGGGCCTTCCACGATTGGGGGGCGCGCGTGAGTGGAGAGCATCCCGAGGGCGGTTTCGTCGCGCAGCTACTCAGCGACCGGCGGTGAGTGTCACCCTGGACGCATCGGTCTGGCTCGCGGCCGCCATACCAAGCGAGCCAGATCACGAATCGGCGCGGGCCGTGGTCGATCACCTCGTGAGACGCGGCGAACCACTGGATCAGCCAACCCTGTTCGTTGTGGAAGTAGCGGGCGCGGTGCGCCGTCGGTCGGGTTCGGCCCAACATGCAGCCAATGCGGTCGCGCAGATCACGTCGTTGCGTACGATCAGGCTGCACGCGCTTGTCGGGCCGCTGGCCGAGTCGGCCGCGGGCATCGCTGGCGTGCTTGGGCTATGCGGCGCTGATGCGGTGTACTTATCCACGAGCGTCGCCGCGGGCGCAACGTTGGTGACGCTCGATCACGAACTTCGTGATCGCGGACGGGCCGTCGCCTCCGTCGTCTCGCCGCGCGAGTGGCTGGCCGCGGCTAACCTACCATGACATCATCAGACCGTCTCGCCGCGGCCCTCGCTGGCCAATACCGCATCGACCGCGAACTTGGCGCCGGCGGCATGGCCACTGTGTATCTCGCGCACGACATCAAACACGATCGCGACGTCGCGATCAAAGTGTTGCACCCCGATCTCGGCGCAGCGCTCGGTGGTGAGCGCTGCATAACCGAAATTCGCACCACCGCGCGCTTACAACATCCGCACATTCTGCCGCTGCTCGACAGCGGCGATGCGGATGGATTGCTGTATTACGTCATGCCGCTCGTCACCGGCGAAACGTTGCGCGCGCGACTGGAACGTGAAAAACAATTACCGATCGCCGACGCGATTCGCATCGCGCGCGAAGTCGCGAGTGCGCTCGACTACGCGCATCGGCAGAGCGTTATCCACCGCGACATCAAGCCGGAGAACA
>JANXUN010000578.1 GCA_025356185.1 Gemmatimonadaceae bacterium | reverse complement strand
TATCCGCACGCGTGACCGTGACTCTCGTGCCGGTTGAACCATCCGCGTTGAAATACTGCACGGACATCTTCATCATCGAATCGACACCGCGCCGCATCTCGATCATCTTGCGCGCATTTGCGGGCTCAGGTGGTGTTCCACGCTGCTCGATCACCATCGACATGTCGTCGAGTTCCTTCTTCAGCCGCAACGTGGCCCTGCCCTCGGGGGTGCGCACTAAGTCCGACGGGCCAGCGATGAGCGATGCGCACGCACCACCCAACGGCTGATGCGCGGCAATCATCACACGCGCTTGCCGCGCTGGCTGCGGTGGCTGCGCCGCACCGATCGCGGGTAGCAACAGCGCCGTCGCTCCAACTCGAGACCAGATAGTTCGCATTAGTAACGCTCCAGCGTTTTGTCGACAGGCAACGTGCCGCCCAACGCTTGCAGTGTGGCTTCGCGCGCCGTGTATGCGGACAAGAAATAGTGATTGAGCAACGGATCCTGCGGTGCTTCACGCAATGCAGCACGAGACGCCGACATCATCTGATCAAGCGCAGCCAAACGCGCGCGGTACACGTCGCTCGAATGCACGGTCGAATCGTTCGCCGCCAACCACAACGACGCGCGCTCGTAGTCGCGCTGCGCGCTGTACAACACTTCGGACGCTTGCTGCACGGAACCAAATCCTTCGATGTTTCCCGACGGCGATGGTGCCGTATTCGATGCAAGTGCGCTACCCACCGGTTGCACGCGCACACCCGCGACCGACCAGCGGCCGGCGAGTGCACCGCCCGCCGTGAGTAGCACGGCAGCAGCGATCCGCATCCACATCGACGACGCACGACGCAACGGTTGCATCGCGACCACAGGCGCATCGCCCAACGCGGAAATGACGTCTTCCGTCTTTCCCTCTCCCGTCTTCACGTCTTCGTAACGCCAGTCTCCCTTCTCACCATCTCCCGTCTCCCGTCGCTTGCCAATCAGTCCGTCCTCTCGCAACGCCACCGACAGCGCTTCCCACGACGTCAATCGCGGCGCGTCAACTCGCATATCGCGCGCGACATCATCGGCTGCTGACTTGAGCGCAAAATACGCCTGTCGTTCAAGTCGACATGACGCACACGCAGCGAGATGCGCGAGTTCGTCGGTTGTCGGCGCTTCATGATCGAGCGCCGCGAGACGCTCGTCGTCGAGATGTTGATGAACAGGAAGTTGATTAACGTTCTGCATATCCACCGTATCCGCCGGCATAGCTGCTAAGGTTGTGATGTGGTCCGCGTTCGGTGCGGCCAGACGACAACGTTTCAACGAATGGCGCCAACAGTCGTCGGAGCTTGGCGCGCGCTTTGAACAACTGCGACTTCGAGCCACCAGGTGTAATCCCTAGCTCGGTGGCGATTTCTTCGTGCGTGTACCCTTCGACATCGTGCAACAAAAACACGGTGCGTGCACCCGGCGACAACTTTGCTGCGGCCGCATCAATCGTTTGCGCTAACATGGTGTGCTCGCTGTGCTGCTCGACCAACGCGGAATCATCTTCAATCGCGGTTTCCACGGCCGCTAGTCGTTTCGTGCGACGCAGCGCATTCAGCGCCCGATTAATGGCAACGCGATGCACCCACGTGCTGAACTTTGCATCGCCACGCCACGACGGCAGTGCACGAAAAATCTGGATCCAGACTTCTTGCGCGATGTCCTCGGCCAGATCGGGATCAGCCGCAAGACGACGCACGACCGCGTCCACGTGTGGGGCGTGCTGATTCCACAGCAGCCTCATGGCGCGTTCGTCTCCCTCGATCGCCCGGCGGACGATGGCAGCGTCTGTTTCCATGTGTCTGGTGAATTTGTCACAGGGAGTTGGGGAATAGTTGCCAAGAGCAGCCAGCGGCTGCTCTTGGCGACCTCCGGGCCGCCGCCGCGGCCCTCCGGTTGCCTTCTCGCCACCAAATCGTGGAATCAGGGTACGGATGGTAGATCTGATCCGCCTGAGCCCACAAACCGTTGCCCCTTTTGCGGTTAGTGTGCCTCAAGTGCCTTGACGGACGAAGCCGTTTGTCTTAGATGCCTTATGTATGGCGCGGGAGCCTGCTTTCCGCGTTCCAAATTTCAGTGCCCTCCGTGCTCCTTCTCGCTGCCCTGCTCGCGTTCGGCGACCCCATTCCCACCGGCCTTCCCATTCGGGAACCCGCGGCTGTTGGTATGTCTGCAGAGCGATTGGCGACTATTGAGCGAGTAGTACAGCGCGGTCTCTCCGCCGGCGGCTATCCGGGTGCCGCGGTCGTTGTCGGACGCAAAGGCTACTCGGTATTGCAGCGCGGCTTTGGCTCGCTCGACTGGACAGGCAAGTCAGCGGTCACCGTCGACAACAGCATTTACGACCTCGCGTCGCTGACCAAAGTCATCGGAACCACGACCGCAATCATGGTGCTGTACGATCAGGGGCGCATCGACCTTGATGCTCCCGTTTCACGCTATCTCCCAGATTTTTCTGGTGGCCTCAAAGATCAGGTCACCATTCGCCATTTGCTTACGCACCGCGCAGGTCTCCCAGCGGGACGCGAGCTGTGGCGCATTGCACAAACACCAGCGCAAGCGCGCGCCGCCGTGTTGTCCTCGCCGATTCAGTGCCAGCCCGGCAACTGTTACGAGTACTCCGATCTCGGCGCAGACATTCTTGGGTTTGTGGCCGAAGCGGCGAGCGGGATGACAATCGACTCGTTTCTTGAGCGACAAGTGTTTGCCAAACTGGGCATGCGCGACACGCACTACCGCTTGTCACTCGAAGACATTGCACGCACCGCGCCGACTGAAATCGCACCGCCACGTGGTTATCCGCTACGCGGCGAAGTGCACGACGAAAATGCGTGGGCGCTTGGTGGTGTTGCCGGACACGCGGGATTGTTTAGCACCGCCGCCGATCTCTCGGTTTTCGCGCAAATGCTGCTTGAGGGCGGTACCTACAATGGCGTTCGTGTCATCGCCGATAGCACCGTCGCACTGTTCACGCGCCGCGCTGCCGGACATCGCGCACTGGGCTGGGACACGTGCGAAGGCGGCTCGGGGTGCGGACAGCACCTGAGCACGCGTGCCTTTGGTCACACAGGATTTACCGGCACATCGTTGTGGATCGATCCCGATCGCCAAGTCTTCGTCATTCTGCTCACCAACCGTGTGCATGCGGCGCGCGCGCGTCGACCCAGCAAAGTGATCATGGATGTACGCAACGATCTCGCCGACGCCGCAGTGCTCGCGGTGATGGATGATCCGGGCGGCGTGCTCGCGATGCCGGCCTCGTTTCGCGCCGATGCGGCCACCGATTGGAACCGTCCGCTCCGCTCCAGCCGAGCGCGCAGTGGCTCACGTCGCCGGGTCGCGTCAAAGGCTGCGGCGGCGGCGAGTTCGGCCGCCAAAGCGAAGGGCACGCCCTCGAAGGGGACAATCAGCAAAGGCTCGCCCGAGGCCGTCGCGACCACGCTACGTGCAAAGCCCCTCAGCACCGCAGTAACGCCCAAAACCAAGCGCAATGGTAGCGGGAAGAGCTCGGCCAAGAAGTCCGGCAAATCGCCGCCGCAGAGCGCCGCGAAAACGGCCACAAAGAAAAAGGGACAACAGTAGTCGGTTGGACTATCTTCCATGCATGGAAGAGCCAAATACTGACAGTGTCGCGGAAGTCTCGACGGAAGAGCGACACACCGACAGCGTCGCGGAAGTCTCGGTCGATCAGGCGCGCCTTGTGCTGCGCCGAGTGAAGGATCCCGAGCTCAATCTCAACATCGTTGATTTAGGGCTGATCTACGACATTCATGTCGACGGTCAGAAGCTTCGCATTGATATGAGTCTGACCTCACCAGGCTGTCCTTCGGGCCCAGAAATCATGGGTGAGGCCGAACAGCAACTTCGCACGATTCCCGGGGTCTCCGACGTCGAGATGAATCTGGTGTGGTCGCCGCCCTGGACCGCCGAGCGCATCGAACCACGCGTCCGCGCTTACATGGGATTCGACTAACGATTGGCGTTAAAGCGTTTCGTTGCTAGCGCGTCGTCTCGCCGCGGGATTCGGCGCGGCTGATGGTGGTGCGG
>JANXUN010000571.1 GCA_025356185.1 Gemmatimonadaceae bacterium | reverse complement strand
ACCGCCGACGACCAGCATCGTGCCCGAAAACGTACCCAGACGCGCATCATACCCAACGCGATCCGTTGCCGTAGCGCCCTCCGTTGAATTCGTTGCCATATGGTCAAACTGCATCGTATACATTTGAGGCGCTACCAGTCGCTTACCTCTCTCATGAGAATTGCTCGGATGCAAACCGCTCTGCGTCGAACACGGGTGCTGTGGACGTCAGCACTGCTCACGATCGGGCTCAGCGCCTGTCATCGCTCCAACGGGTCGACCAGCGCGCGCCCTGCGGTCGACCACATGCTCGTGAGCACCAGCTGGCTCGCTGAACATGCGAAAGACGCCGACCTGGTCGTGCTGCATGTCGGCAACAAAGCGCAATATGACAGTGGACACGTTGCGGGAAGCCGTCTCGTCACGCTGGCCGAATTGTCGCTTCCGCAGGTTGAAGGCGGATTGACGCTGCAGATGGGAACGCCCGAGCAATTGACGGCGTGGGCCCAGCGCAACGGCATCAGCAATCGTTCTCGCGTCGTCTTGGTGCCGCATGATGAAAACTTGCAGTCAGCGACGCGCGCGTTCATAGCGCTGGCATACCTTGGTGCGTTCGAGCACACTTCGCTACTTAATGGTTCGTACAAAGCTTGGAAAAGCGAAGCACGCGCCGTGAGTACATCGACGCCCGCGCCCGCCACATCATCCATATACACGCCAACGATTCACGCCGAGGTGATCGCGACACTCGCGCAAGTCGAAGCCGTCACAAAAGATTCTGGCCGCACCAACCTTATCGACGCACGACTTCCCCGCTTTTACAACGGTGATGGTGGTGGATATCCACGACCAGGCCACATTCCAACTGCCGTGAATGTGCCGCTCAACACCGTGAGTACCAACGGGTTCATGAAGCCCGCATCCGAATTGAAAACGTTGTTGGCGCAGTCCGGCGTGAAGGGCGACAAACCGGTCATCACGTACTGCCACATTGGGCAACAGGCGACCGTGTTGTGGTTTGTCGCGACCATGCTCGGATACGACGTGAAGATGTTTGATGGCAGCTTTCAGGAGTGGAGTGGCACGCCACGGCTGCCGGTCGTCGCGCCACCGTCGGGCAAGTAGCAATGCAGTCCCGTGCAGCGATTCGCTGCACGCGCACGACGGTTGCGTTCTGCGTCGCGTGTGCACTGATGACGATCACCGGACGCGCGAGTGCGCAATCACCGTCGCGGGAGCAGTTTGATCGCGCGGTTGCGTACGCGACGCGCACCGACGGCCAAGCAGTGCTGGTGATGCACGACGGAAAAGTCGTGTACGAATCGTACATGAGCGGTGGCGGAACAACACAACGGCAACTGCTCGCCAGCGGCAGCAAGAGCTTTGTTGGTGTCGCCACGCTCGCCGCAGTGCGCGATAAACTGCTCACGCTCGATCAACGCGTTGCTGACGTGCTTACCGAATGGCGCGCCGACACGCTCAAGTCGCGCGTCACCGTAAGACAGTTACTCTCGCTCGAGAGCGGCATTTACCCCGGTAACCCCGGTTCGGGATGTGGTGGGCCCAGCGCAACATGGAACGACGCGATCGCGGCCTCAGCGCTCACCACGACAGGTGTGCACTTCGCATACGGCCCGTTTCCGTTTATTGCGACCGGCGCGATGCTCGAACGGCTGCTCACGTCCGAATCATTCGAGGCGTATCTCAAGCGCGCGATTCTCGCGCCGTTGCACATAGGCGTCGAATGGCGCGCGAAGTGCGCCGATGGTAAACCGCAACTTGCCGGCGGCGCAGCGATGACAGCGCGTGACTGGGGCACGTTCGGCGAATTCGTTCGACGTGGAGGCGTGATACCCGCCGCAGTCGGTGACGCGCGACTCCTTTCAGACTCACTCATTCAGCAGCTGTTTGTCCCGTCGCACAGCAATCCGAGCTATGGCATGTCGTGGTGGCTGCGCGGCGCAACGATCGAGGCGCAACCCGCTCTCGGCCCGAACGCCGAAGTTGCCAATACCACTGTGCGCCCGTTGCGACGCCTGTTGCAGCAACGGAGCCGCGGCCCGTCCGTCGTTCCTGAGTGGATTCCGAAAGACCTCGTAATGGCGGCCGGCGCTGGAAAACAGCGGCTCTACATCATGCGATCTCGCGGACTCGTCGTCGTGCGCCTCGGCCGATTGCTTGGCGGTCAAGCGTTCCAAGATACCGAGTTTCTGCAAGCCCTTCTAAGCGATACTGCGCCGAAGTCGCCGTAGCCGCACTATCTTTCGGCACGTTGATTTCACCGCTATCGGAGCTCGCTGTGTCTGCATCGGATCATCACGGTTCCTCGTCGCGTACACCCCTCGTTGGCGTTGTCATGGGAAGCACAAGCGACTACGAGACGCTGGCGTCGGCGTGCGAAATTCTTGCTGAGTTGGACATTCCGTACGAAGCGCGCGTTGTATCGGCACATCGCACGCCGGACTGGTTGTTTGCGTACGCCGAACAAGCGCAGTCGCGCGGCTTGCGTGCAATTATCGCCGGCGCGGGTGGCGCCGCGCACTTACCCGGCATGCTCGCAGCGAAAACGTTGGTGCCGGTACTTGGTGTGCCCGTCAACGCGACCTCGCTGAACGGTCTTGATGCGCTGCTCAGCATCGTGCAGATGCCCGCCGGTGTGCCCGTGGCGACGTTTGCGATCGGTAAGCCAGGGGCATCCAATGCCGCACTCTTTGCCGCACAGCTACTATCGGCGCATGACACGAGGTTGCACCAAGCACTCGAACAGCGTCGCGCGACAAAGGCGCATGACGCACTCGCACATCCGCTCAACGCGCCACACGCCATTCATCCGTGAACGAATCAGTGAAGCGTGCTGTGGTGCCGATGCCGATTTTACCGGGCGCAACGATTGGGTTTTTAGGCGGTGGACAGCTTGGGCGTATGACGGCGCTCGCCGCGCGCAGCATGGGATACGACGTGCATGTGCTCGATCCCGATCCCGCGTGCGCAACCAAACCCATCGCGTCGCGCGTGATCACGGCGGCGTATAGTGACGTGAATGCGGCCATCGATCTCGCGTCGCACTGCGACGTTGTCACACTGGAAATCGAACAAATTCACGCCGACGTTCTCGCCGCGGTTGCGCGACACGCGCCGATGCGACCGGGACGCGACGCGGTCTACATCATTCAAGAGCGCTTGCGTCAGAAAGAATGGCTCAAGGCGAATGATTTTCCCGTCGGTGCGTTTGCTTCGGTCAACTCAGTGCAAGCGCTCGCTGGCGCCGTGCAATCGTTCGGACCGAGCATCGCAAAAAGCACGCATGGCGGCTACGACGGACGCGGTCAAGCGCGACTCTCAGCAGCCGAGCAAGCCAATGGCGCGTGGCACGCGTTAGGCGGGCAGACATGTATCGTCGAGAAACTGGTCGACATTGACTACGAGATCAGCGTCTTAGTCGCGCGCGGACCAGCAGGTGAAACAGTCGCGTATCCGCCGTCACGCAATCACCACACCAACGGCATTCTCACGTGGGCCGTCATTCCGGCGGTGATCGACGACGCGATGTGTGCGCGAGCGACGAGCGTGGCAACGGCCATCGCGCAACGCATCGACATCGTTGGACTGCTTGCTGTTGAGTGCTTCGTCACGCGCGACGGCACGCTGCTCGTAAACGAACTCGCGCCGCGCCCGCACAACACGTATCACCACAGCGAACGCGGTTGCGATACGAGTCAATTTGAACAACTGGTGCGCGCCGTGTGCGGATTGCCACTCGGCAGCACCGCCGTTCATACGCCCAGCGCGATTGTGAACGTGCTTGGCGACGTGTGGATGCACGACGTCGTACCAGATATTCCGCGCGCACTTCGTGTCCCCGGTTCGCGCCTGCACCTGTACGGAAAGTCGGGAGCGCGCGAAGGGCGCAAAATGGGACATCTGTCGGCGGTCGGCGACAGTGCACAGCTCGCACTCAGCCGTGTGCTTGAGAGTTATCGCGCGCTATCGCCGAACACCGTCAGCACGTTTGATGTGCACGAACCAGTACTCGGGGCTTGACCTTTCCGCACAGCCGGTCGATACTGATAAAGACGCGGCGATTTGCTCGATTTGACGGGCCGCGTACCAGTGCCAAAGGCACTGCACATCCGTCTAAGTCGCGGCCCTGACGGCCCACGACGAGTAATCGACGCGGGTCGTTTTTCGTTGTAGTCCGCTTGTGATGCGGCGCGCAGTTTTGCAGCACGACAACTGAAGCTCAACTGGCCGACTCGTCGCATTCGTGACGCGAACGCCCGTGGTGATTTGCCGCCGATTGCCGCCACGCAAAACAAAGTGCTAAACCGCGACTGCGCCCGGCGGCCGTCCCCCGCCCGGGCGCAGTTCCGTTGGCGGCACTCACCCACTTGGAGAGTGCCCGATGTGCGAGAACACCAAGCAGCACCGAAGCGCCGATCGTCGAATACAATTCGCTCGCGCCAACAATCCCGCCGTTGATGCATTTGAAAAACGCATCGCCGCGCGCGAAGGCGGGGTAGCCGCCGTCGCGACTTCGAGCGCGCAGGCCGCACGGACGTTGGCAATTCTGAATCTTGCAGAGGCCGGTAACAATATTGTCGCGTCGCAATCGCTGTACACGGGCAGCGTTGCGCTGTTTATCCATACGTTGCCGCGATTGGGGATCAAGACGCGATTTAGCGACTTTCATGATCATCGAGCAGTGGTTGCGGCCATCGACAACAACACGCGCGCCATCTACACAGAGACTGTGGGAAATCCTGCGGTCGATGTACGAAATCTCCGAGCACTCGCGACGCTCGCACACGACTTCAATTTGCCCTTGGTGGTCGACAACTCGTTCGCACCCGCGCTCTCGCGGCCTATTGACCATGGAGCGCACGTCGTCGTTCACAACGCGACGCAATGGATCACCGAGCACGGAACCTCGATTGGCGGCGTGATTGTCGACGCTGGCACGTTTAACTGGGGCGCAACCGCTCGCTTTCGCAACTTTTATGGTGAGCCCGAGACCGCGTACTATGGCGTGCGTTTTGCCGAGGCGTTCGGTAATGTAGACGGCGCGAACATCGCGTTTTCCGCACGGCTCCGACTGTTGTTGCTCCCTGCTATTGGCGCGTCGGTGTCACCGTCCGATGCCTCTCAGTTTTTGAAAGGATTGGACACGGCAGACGTTATTCGCGCAACCACCACTGAACCACAGCGCACGGGGACCGCCGCATGAGCGCTTCTGCACCATGGCGTACGCGAACGGTGGGCACGCAGCTGTCTACTCCACCGTCACTCACCACGGGTGAGCGCATGAGCACACCCGCCGCGTGGCCCGTTCGCGACGAAATCATCACGCTCGCCAACATCGCGCTGGAAAGCGGTGAGTCGATTACCTCACTCGACGTACATGTGCGCGTCGAGGGGGCCATCGCGTCGACTCGAGATAACGTCGTGCTGATCGCGCATGCGCTCACTGGCACCGTTCGCGCGACAGAATGGTGGAAAGGCGTTGTCGGCGTCGGCGCCGCAATTGATCCAACACGACACGCAGTGTTGACGGCCAACTTGATCGGCGGCTGCGATGGCACTGTAACGCAAGATGCAGCGCCATTGCCGGCAATCACCACGCGCGATCAGGCGTCGGTATTAGCGCGCGTCCTCGACGCTTTGCAAATCCACGCGCCGTTGTTGGTGTGTGGGGGATCATTGGGGGGACAGGTGACGCTAGAGTTCGCGGCATCGTTCCCGGAACGCATTCGCGAAGCAGTCGTGCTTGCAGCACCAGCGGTGCAAACAGCGCAGGGGCTCGCGTGGAATGCCATTATGCGTCAGGCGCTATTAATCGGAGGCGCGCGCGACGGCTTAGCGCTCGCGCGGATGGTAGGCATGTTGTCGTATCGCACGCCGGCCGGGCTCGAACATCGCTTTGGCCGCCAACAAGATGGTGACGGCAACTTCCGAGTGAACTCGTGGTTGCACGCGCACGGCGACAAACTCGTCGAGCGTTTCGATGCCACGAGCTATCGCGCGCTCATTGATGCAATGGACACACATGACATTGGACGCGCTCGGGGCGGCATTGCAGCCGCCTTGAGCACAGTCGCGAGTCGACTCACGGGAGTTGGCATCGCGGGCGATCTGCTCTACCCCGCCGAGTCAGTGATGGAGTGGACGTCGGCGTCCCACGCGCGCTACGAGTCGATTACCTCACCGCATGGTCATGACGCATTCTTGCTTGAGACCACACAAGTCAATGCGATTCTCAAGCGCGCGCTCGATCGTTCATCCGCTACAGTCGGTGTGACCGCGGTTGCAAAGGCCCCGCTGCGCATCGCGCTAGCCGGGTGTGGCCATGTGGGTGGCAATGTATTGGAGTTACTCGAAGCGGCAGCAGCAACGAACGACGCGCGCGCGGTGCCCGTCGTCGTTGAGCGCGTGCTCGTTCGTGATGCGCGTCGCACCCGACCGGCGCTCGAACATGCCATCGCGAACAACATTGCGCGCGTCGACGCCTGCGTGAGCGATCCTGCCAGACTTCTCGATCGTCCCGTCGACGTGTTGATCGAAGCCATCGGTGGCACGACCACCGCGCGGACCATTGTCGAAGCTGCACTGCGTCGTTCGATTCGCGTGGTGACCGCCAACAAGGCGCTGCTTGCCGAGTGCGGACCGTATCTGTCGAAACTTGCCGAAACGCACGGCACGCGCATCGACTTTGAAGCGTCGGTGGCTGGGGCCATTCCGATTGTGCGTTGTATTCGCAACGGTGCCGCCGGCGTAGGAATCACTGGCATTACCGGCATCTTGAACGGGACAAGCAACTTTGTGCTGGACTGCCTCGCGACAGGTACGTCGCTGCCTGATGCGATCGCCATCGCTCAGCAGCGCGGTTACGCCGAAGCCGATCCGACCCGCGATCTCTCGGGCGAAGATGCCGAGGACAAATTGCGCGTGCTGGCGTGGTTGGCGTTTGGGATCGATCCTGCGTCGTTGCGCGTGGTGCGTCGTGGCATTGACGCGGAAACGGCCGCGTGGGCAGCGCGCGTCGCGGCCGAGGGCGATCGTGTGAAACTGATTGCAAGCTGCATCATCCACGAAGGCGAGCTCGTTGCGCGGATCATTCCGACGCGTGTTGTCCGCGAGGATGCGTGGGCCGTAGTGAGCGGCCCCAGCAATCGCATCGTGATCGAAAGCGAATCGGCGGGTTCGATCGTCTTTCAAGGCGTCGGCGCCGGAGGGCGCGCGACTGCCGGTGCCGTGCTTAGTGACGTGTTGGGCTTACTGCCGCCACGCTGGAGCGCGCGTCCCCATCCGTGAGACCCACGGTAACGTCGAACGCCGTCGTTTCGACAGCGCCGTGTCGTTTGATCTGCACAAACACGCGGTATGCTCCGGCAGTCGGGAACGAAAACGGAAAGTTCACAACACCCGCCGCGCTGGGCGCGTCGCTCGGCATCGCGCTCATATCATGACTCGACGTTGCCGAACTATCACGCAGCAGCGCGGCAATCGCTGCGGAATCGAGGCGCGCCGTGTCGCCCGCCTCGCGCTTGATGAGCTGGGATTGCGCTGTCATACTCGCCGAGCCGTATGGATGTACATGCATAAAAATTCCTGCATCGCGCCGAAGCACCATCGCGTGCCCCGACATTCCAAGGTACGGTTCAATCGTTGACGCGCTGCCGTTTGCGTCTCGCACAGTTGCCATCATTCGAACATCGCGCTTCGCGACGACGGCGCGGTCCGTCGTCAACTGCACGCTGCCACCACTCGCGAGTGTCGCTGTCTCACCCATTGCCACAGGCGCTACAACGCGCCACGCATCGTCGCGGTCTATGAATGCGCGTACGGCGGCTGCGGGTTGAACTGCGCGACCTGCGTTGTCGGCGATTACCGCAGCAACCGGGACATCGATGGTGTCGACGAGTGTGCGTTGCGTGCCGTTTTGAAACAGCACATCACCAAATAACAGGTATCGTCCACCGGGCACAGGCGGAATACGCGTCACAAACGAATCGGGGTGGACGCGCAGCGGATGCAAGTGCGCAATCGCGGTCTCGTTATCGGCACCAATAAGGAACAGATGCATCAACTTGCCGTGATCCGGCATCAGCGGTGCCAACCACCCTTTGCGCCACGCTCCGTCGCGCATAGCGATCGTGAGCAACCGATCACCGTCAGTAGCCGCAACCGATGCGTGAATGGCAATGGGTTTGTACAAGCGGCGGCGATAGTCCGCCTCCGCGACGTTCCACCACTTTGCGCCGCCAATCAACGCAAGCGTAACCACACCCGCTGCGACAGCCGCCGCGGTTCGCGCACGCTTCACACTATCCATTGACGGGTTCTCGCCCAGCGGAAGCGATCCTTCGCGAGCAGACGCACTGACAATCGAGAGTATTCCAACAAACAACAACGCGCCAAGTACGATGAGGAGCGCTCCCATGCCGCGTTTCATGCCCAGCGTTTGCGTGGCGCTCGTTTGCATCGGCACCACCATCGTACCAGCGCCAAGCGGGCCGTCGACTGCGACGTACACCGCGTAGGTACTCGACGTCATGATCCATAGATCGTGCGCCCACAGTCCAGCGTCACCAGGAACAGGCGACATGTTCTCAGCTGGAGGGGCGCCCTTCGTGCCCACGTTCCACTGAGCCGCGCGAATCGTGATCGCCGTTGGAGTCCCATCAAGCACGCGCACGAGCATGCTGACTTGCGCCGGTACAATGCCCGGCGGATCGATCATCACGCGTATCGGATAGCCGCCCGCTCGTCCCTCTAGCAGAACTTGATTGGTGCCGACGTGTGCGCTCGCAATTACGGTGCCGAGCGCAATGCACGCGACCATCAAGAGGCGCGCGCGTGCACGCTCGATCAGGGGAGTTACGCGTGGCGCGGTCACGTGTCGCGCACTTACACGCGTCATCGGCGCACCGACCGCAGCCAGTTGCCACGCGCCAGGCCAAGTCTCGACGAAAGCACAGCGATGCCCACGGCCGCGGCAATGCCGCGTACGGTATCGGCAACACTCTCGGTGGAAAACACCCCGCGAACTAAATCAAAGTCCATCGGAATCATGTAGGCGAAGTTGTCCGTGCGAAAGAATGCGTTGCGCGATGCATCGCTCATTAAAAAATTCGCAAACGGCCACTGCACGAGAACGAACGCCGCAACAAAGGTCACGCCGAGTGCCGCCGCCCGAAGCCACAGGTTTTTGCCCTCGGTACGCTGGAGCACAAGGTCCATGAAAAACGCGGGCACAATGATCAGCAATGGAAAATCCATCGGCACCATGTGCGTTACGACTTGCCGAATGGGTCCAAGCTTTGGCGTCGCGGCGAACAACGGAAGCACCCATGCTTGGACGGCCATGACGAGCGTGTAGACGGCAGCCGTGGCAGTCGCGGGATATTTCAGCCGCACCGACCGCGCGGCCGCAAGCAATGCAAATGGAAACGCCAACGCGGACACGAGATAGAAAATGCCGCTGTGCATCATGTCGCGGTCATGGTACTCGGTCGTGAAAATGCCCACCATCGCCAACACCAATCCACTGGTGTATGCGACCAGCCACGGTGCGAGGCGTGTTGACGTTTCTGCCGTCTCTTTCGCCTGCGCCGAAGTCGCGAGGATGACTGCACCAGATAAAATCGCAATGAAGCCAAGAGCGAGAATGGCGTGCGGCGGACTGATGATCTGCACGTCGAGTCCGTACGCGCTATGCCACCAATCGTCGAATGGAGCAGAAGTGAGCATCGCCACCGCACCCCATATCGCAAACCATCCACCAAGCGGTCCGCGAAAGATGCGCCAAATCGTCACACCGTCGTTGGGTTCATTCTTCGCAAAAAATGATCTGCGCAGCACTTCGTATCCGCTTGCAAGCCCGGCTACTGCGCCGCCGGTATAAATCGCAAGGTGCGCTGGCGTCCAAAACGTGTCACGACCAATCGTCATGTGCCACGAAATGTCCCAGATCAAACCCACGATGACGCTGGTCGCAGCGAACGTCACAGCAGCAAGTTGCCAACCGATTTTCATCTGTCTGTGTGATGTGGGCGTGAGCGCAGCAATCGTTTCCGTGAACGCTATCGTGGTGCGCGAATCCCGCGCGCTTGCAATAACATTTTGACGCTATCGACTGGGAGCGGCACACCACGACCGGCTCTGCTCGAGACGGGCGTCGCCATCAAGAGTGCGTCGTATAAGGCTTCTTCGGTCGCTTCAACCGTCGCTTGAAACAGTGCGGACATCGCGTCATTGCCGACGTCTTGAGTGCTTACGAGCGCCGCGTCTGGGTTATGTCGCACGGAACTCGCCGTCGAGAACGCTATGATGTAATCGCCCGATCCATTCGATGCACTCGATCCGGTTCGACCAAGCGCCATGACCGCGCGCGCTGCGAG
>JANXUN010000509.1 GCA_025356185.1 Gemmatimonadaceae bacterium | reverse complement strand
GTCGAAGTCGTGCGCCAAGTGCTCGAGCGCGCGAAACAGTATGGATCGTTTGTGCGACTAGACATGGAGTCCAGCGCGTACACCGATCGCACACTGGATACATTCGAGCGCGAATTGTATCCCGACTATCGCAATCACGTCGGCATCGTCTTGCAAAGTTCGTTGCGCCGCACGTTGAACGACATCGATCGCGCAAACCGGTTGCAGTGTCGGGTGCGCATTTGCAAAGGCGCGTATCTCGAACCGGCGGGCGTCGCGTTCCCCGAGAAGTCCGATGTTGATCACAACTATGTCGAATCGATGCATCGACTGATGGAACATGGTCGCTATCCCGGCATCGCGACGCACGACGAAGTGATTATCGAAAACGCCAAACGGTTTGCGAAAGACAAAGGCATTCCGCACGATCGCTTTGAGTTTCAAATGTTGTACGGTGTCCGTCGTGACTTGCAGGAAAAACTGGTTGCAGATGGCTATCGCATGCGCGTCTACGTGCCATTTGGCACACAGTGGTATCCGTATCTTATGCGGCGTCTTGCCGAACGACCCGCGAACATTGCATTCATGACTGGCAACATTGTCAAAGAGGCGTTGGGTGGTGGCAGCAAAGCGCGCGTGCCGTCGCGCACCGGGGCGCACTGAGCGAGCACGCCGGCCATCATATCCCCCCAGATCACAGCAAAGGGGATGAACACACGTTGGGCGGCTATATGGCCGTCCATGCACGCCCCGCGGCATTTAACGGCGCCGACGGATTCGCGTATTCGGTCGACGTGCTCGCCGACGAAACAGGAGATCGCGCTGCGCCGTGGGGCGCCTACTTGTTTTTCGTGCGATGGGGGGTGGGTGAACCACAAGTATCGGGGCATCTTGAAACGCCGTTCCTCTTCACCGGCGACAACGCAGCGTACGTGAAGCATCAATTGGGCAGCATGTCACTTGCGACGGTCAAAGCCACTCTCGACGGATTGATTCGCACTGATGCGAACGCCGCACATCCCGCCCGTCCATGGTGGGACGTTGCCGCCACAGAAGACGGCGGCGCACCTCCAAGCAACAACGCCGAGCGCGTAACGTGATCTCGCGCCGCGGCGTGGTGTTGCAGGGCACCGGTGGTGTCTATCAAGTATTGACCGACGACGGCGACACGTGTGCCGCGTCGATGCGCGGCCGACTCAAGCACGAAGCGCGCGCAGGTCTCAAGCTCGCAGTAGGTGATCGCGTCACCATCACGCAAGACGACAGCGAATCCGCGTTCGCGATCGACGAAATTCTACCCCGACGCAGCAAACTCGCGCGGCGCAATCCGAGTGGCGCGCGCGGGGAACGCATCGTGGTCGCCAATCTCGATCAAGTGCTGGTCGTGTTTGCATCGGCTAAGCCCGAGCCGCATCCACGCATGCTCGATCGATTTCTCGTCATCGCCGAAGCGAACGATTTAGCAGCGCGCGTTGTCGTCAACAAAATCGATCTCACCAGCGAACGTGATGCGCGAGAGCGATTCGCCGATCAGATCGCGGCGAGTTATCCGATCCACTTCACGAGCGTGCGCGCGCACATTGGTCTCGAGTCGCTGCGCGCCGAAGTCGAAGGAAAAGTGTCGGCGCTGTCCGGTCCCTCGGGTGTCGGCAAATCCTCGCTGATGAACACGCTCTTTCCTGGACTCAATCTTCGCACCGCCGAAATCAGCGAGAGCGTCAACAAGGGTCGACACACCACGGTCGGGGCGGTGTTGCACCCGCTCCCGGGTGGCGGATTTGTGGCTGATACGCCTGGACTGCGCGAGGTCGGGCTCTGGGGAATCGACGTTGACGATTTGGCGCATTGCTTTCCCGAATTTCGTCCGCTACTCGGGGAATGTCGCTTTGGTGACTGCACCCACCTTGTCGAGCCGGGGTGTGCCATCCGCGAGGCGGTGGACGCGAACAGCGTAACGGCTGGTCGTTATGAGAGTTACCAAAAGCTTCGCGAGGAATTGGCCGTCGCCGCACTCGATCCGTGGTAAGGGCAGGGCTATGAATTGTGTGCCGGAGATCCAAAGGGTCATGCGCCGCGTAGCTACAACGAGAAGCCATGACTATATCCCTCGTTTACGCGCGCACGACGTCCACACCCGCTCTGTACCCCGGGGCTTTTTCGACGTACGTTGACGGATATGCCATGCAACGTCCGACTCTTCGAGTCAGCGGCTTCGAACCGTACGCCGTGACAGGTAGTCCATTGAACTCCGACGCACTCGGTGACGACTATGCGCTGGTCGTGGCGATGGCGCGCGGTGAAGAGCGAGCGGCGAGCGATTTGTACGACCGGCACGGAGCGGTGATGTACGGCCTCGCGCTGCGAATGGTGAGCGAACCGGCCGACGCTGAAGAGGTCGTGCTGGATGCGTTCGCTCAAGCATGGCGGGACGCTGAACGCTTCGACACCTCGCGCGGATCGGTGTTGGGCTGGTTGACAACCATTGTGAGAACACGCGCGCTCGATGCGATTCGCGCGCGCGGTCGTCGCGCCAAACTCGTCGAGACGGCAAGCGTTCGGCTCGACGAGCCCGCCGCGATGAGTCAGGGCGTGCCTGCACCGGATCGTGCTGTCGAAGATTCTGAACGGAGTGTGGCGATCGGCTCTGCGCTGCGCGCGCTGCCAGATCCGCAGCGACGTGCGATCGAGCTCGCGTTCTTTGAGGGACTTACACATCAAGAGGTCGCCGAACGATTGCGTGAGCCACTTGGAACCGTGAAGACCCGCATTCGTCTTGGCATGCTCAAGCTTCGCGATATGTTGAGTGGATTAGCGCCGGAGCCGACAACATGAGCGCATGGACCATAGATCAGTTGCGCGAGCTCGCACCCGGCTACGTGATGGGGACGCTCACCAAGGACGAGCTTGCACTGTTCACGACCGCGCTCACCGATGCGGACACGGCAGCGCTGCTCGCGATCGAAATCGATGCGCACCGCGCGGCGTTCGAGTATCTCGCATCGGCGCAACCGGTCACGCCTCCCGCGTCGCTCAAGGCGCGCGTTGCATCGCGGATCGCTGACGAGCACGCGGGTCCTGTGGGGCTGGAGACGCGTACGATTCCGCTCGCGGATCGACGCAAATCGCCAGTCGCGATGCCTGCGATTGCGCCGACCGATGCAGATCGGCGCACGGGTGATCGTCGAGCGGTGCACGTAACTCCGCAGTACAGCCCCGTAGCGCGCGCGCGCAAATCGCGTGGCGGATGGATAGCGGCCGGTGGCTTCGGACTCGCGATGGCTGCATCGCTGTTCTTTGCACTCAACACGCGCGCGCAGTTCGATCAGCTGCAGGCTGAGCTACACGCACAACAATCAATCAGCAAACAGGCTCTGGGGCGACTCGCGTATCGCGATTCGACCGTGGATTTGCTCACGCACTCCGAAGGCAACATCGTCGTCGTGTCGTTGCAACCCAACGATGGCGCGGCGCGCAGCATGCAAGTGTATTTCAACAAGCAAACCGGCGAATCGTTCGTACATGCGTCGGGCTTGGCGCAGGTGGCTAAAAACCGTGCGTATTGCTTGTGGATCATTCGGAACGGCAAGCCTGAATCGGTGACGCTCTTTAAGCCGGACGACGACGGACACCGGCTTATCAACGGGGTGACGATCCCCGGTGGGACGCAGGGGGTGTCAGCGTTTGCGGTGACGGAGGAGGACGCGGCGGGGGCGGCAGCGCCGACGATGACGCCGTTTTTGGTGGGGGCGGTGGCGCCGAAGTAACAACTGCAAACCTTTAGGTTTTGGGTTATGGGTTTGGGTTTTGAGTTGTCAACGGTGCGAGTCGCGTAGTCGCGCGACGAGGGCGAGCGGGACGTTGCGCCAGCCTTCGTAGCGCACCGTGTCGCGCGACGTGCGCACCAACATTTGCGCTGAGAGACCGCCGTCGAGCATCATCGCGCGATCAGCGCCAAGGCGGCGCAGGATTTCTGCCATCTCGGGTGTTGTCGGGCCGATTGGAACGCTCGTAATGCTGCCGCCAGGCGCTTGAAAGCGCGACAACACGAGCAGCACGTGGGCATCGCGCGTGATACCAATTGCTAAACGCGCATCGCGGTGCTCGCGATCAATACCGCTCGCATCGCGACACAGTTCGTTCGGTACGCGGCCGTCGCCAACCAGTAACATCGGATAACTCTGCACCGCTTCGACCGCACGCAACGGTGTGCGCCACGCAGCGATTTCAGTTGACGTAAGTATTTGCGCGTTGCCCGCACTGTCGACGATAAACGCACCCGCCAACGGTCCAGCGCCCGGTGCTTGTTGTTCGCGCTGCCGGTGTACCACCCACCCCCAAGGTCCGTCGTCAGTAAACTGACCAGCATTCACTGCCACGGCTGCGTCGGCCGGAGCAGCGGCCAACGACCACGGCAGCAGCGTGGCACCCTCGCGCGCAATTTCGAGCGAAAATCGAACGCGATCGATGGGCATGCGAACGATGATGAGACGATTCGCCACACGGCGCGTCCCCAGTGTGACGTTCCACTGCGCGCGCTGCACCACATCTCCGCGCCAAAACAAAGTCGGCGTGGTCGTTGCAGTGGCCGCGTGATCACTCGTGACGCGCGCATGCGCCCGCTCGCAGACGATCGCATCGATTTGTGTCACAGACGACTGCGCCGCCGCAGCAGAAGCCACGGCGGCGCACAATATCCAACTCGCTACGCGTTGCATACTACCACGATGCAATGTCACCCCAACTCTGCCACACCATCGATCCCGATTTGAAGAGCGGCGCCAGCGTCGCCAGCTGCGTGGCCTTGCCATTCAGCACCGCTTGTTCTGCATCGGTAAACTTGTAGGCCGACGCGGGCAGCTGTCCCGCCTTTTGCAAACTCCAAATCGCCATCGCTTCGCGAATGCGTCCAAACTGGCCCTGCGTCATGCCCGCGCGCTGAGCCGCCAGTACGGTGATGATGTTGTTGTATTCGGCATTCACGCTGCTCGACGTCTGCGCCATTCGTTCGGCGTCCGCGGCGATGACGGACGCGGGCTTGTACACGCCGTTGCCGCACGCTTCGGACTTAGTCATGTGCAATGCCATGACCATCGCGGAAACCGTCGCGCTGTCAGACGTAGCGATCGCGAGTTTGTAGTCTTTCGCGGCCTGCGCCTTTGCGGCGGTGGTCGCATAGAAGACCTGTTTTTTCTGCAACGCAAGTCCAGCCGGCGACATGGCGAACGACATGTCGGGCGTGGCCATGGCTTGCGCGGATTTCTCCATGCACGCCGAGAACGCCTTCGACTTTGATTCATATGTGTTCTGCTCGCTGACAAGCGCTTGCGCTTTGCGCGTGCGTTCAACGATTGGCGTTAACACCGCGAGCACGGCCGTCGCCCGCTCTTCGGTGACGATGTAGTCAACTTTTGCGTCGACCTTCTTCGCGTCGGGATCCTTCGCGGCGTCTTTGACCGCGTCCGTCGCGATCTTTTTCAGTCGGCCTAACTGCGCCGTCGCTGTCGACGCGGTGGAAATCGACAACGCGGCGAGCAACGCCGCGCACGACCACACAGTGATTCGGTTTGGCATGCTCGGTCTCCAACAGGGTGAAGCGGGTGATACGCGACGAAAATCTACGGCGACAAGCGCACTCTGTGCCATACGCCAGCACGGCGCGCGAACTGCAATCGGTCGTGCAAGCGACTCGGACGACCCTGCCAAAACTCGACTTCCTCGGGCACCACGCGAAAGCCGCCCCACTCGTCGGGCAGTGGCACGTCGCCGTTTACGAATCGCGCGCTGTTGCGCGCCAGCTCGGCTTCCAACGCGTCGCGGGACGGTAACACCGAACTCTGGTGCGAACTCCACGCACCCAATCGACTCGGCAACGGCCGCGACCGAAAATACTCCTCCGACTCGGCGCGACTCACGCGTTGCACCGCGCCAACGACACGCACCTGGCGCTCAAGCTCGGGCCAAAAAAAGCACAGCGCCGCGTGCGGGTTGTCGGCAAGCTCGCGCCCTTTGCGACTGCGATAATCCGTGTAGAACACAAAACCCCGCGCGTCGACGCCCTTCAGCAGCACGATACGCGCCGACGGATATGCGTCGGGCGTACTCGTCGCGAGCGTCATCGCATTCGGTTCAGCGATCTGAGCGGCAACCGCGTCGTCAAACCACTTGCCAAACTGCACAATGGGATCGTCGGCCACATCAGACTCAGCGAGTGACGCGTGACGATACTCGGTGCGCAGATTGGCGATACGCATTCAGACTTCAACCAACGGCAACGCCGCGCGTGGATATGATTCGGGCACACCGTCAAGCGTGTCGCCGTCAAACGCTGCACCATCCGGCGTCTCGAGCACGAAGCCGGCATCTTCGATCATGCGCAAATCATCGCGCGCAGTTTGACCTTGTGTGGTGAGATAGTCGCCAATGAAAATCGAATTGGCCGGATACAGTCCCATCACCTGCATGCTGCGCAAATGCACTTCGCGTCCACCGCTAATGCGAATCTCTTGTGTGGGCAACAGCAGGCGATAGAGCGCGAGAATACGCAAACAACGGCGCGGATCGAGTTCGCGGACGTTCGCAAACGTCGTTCCAGGCACGGGAATCAAAAAATTCACCGGAACACTTTTCACATCGAGTTCGCGCAACGACATCGCAAGATCAATCACATCGTCGTCGCTCTCGCCCATGCCGAGAATGCCGCCGCTGCATGTTTTCATGCCTGCATCTTTCACCGCCTGTACGGTCTCCACGCGATCGCCAAACGTGTGCGACGTCACTATTTCGGGCGTGAAATTCTCTGACGTGTTGAGATTGTGATTGATTGTTTCGACGCCGGCGGCTTTCAAGCGCTGTACCTGCTCGGCGTTTAGCAGCCCTAAACACGCGCAAATCTTAAGATCATGTTTCGCGCGCACGGCGCGCACCGCGTCAAGCACTTTCCCAAACACCGTCTCGCCGGGCGTGCGACCAGAGATCACCATGCACAGTGTCCCGGCCTTCAGCTGTGCCGCACGATCAGCGGCTTCAAGAATGCGCTCCCGCGCCAGCATCGGATACTTCTCGATTTCGGCCGTTGAGATTTTTGACTGCGAGCAATAGTGACAGTCTTCTGGGCACAGTCCGCTTTGCGCGTTCAACAAAAAGTGCAGTCTCACGCGATTACCCCATGTGGCGCGACGCACGCGATACGCCGCCGCCAACTGATCGAGCAGCGCCGAGTCGGGCGCGTTGAGGACGGCGAGTGCGTCGGCACGTGAGATGAGATCACCGCCGAGCGACGCATCGGCTAAACGTTGCCAGTCGGTCATCGCGGAATCGAATGTAGCATGCATGGGCAGGTGCTTATGGGAGCAAAAGAGAGTCCATACCGGCGCGCGCGGCTTCGAGCGCCAACGCGTCGTGCGAATCAATATGCGGCACCCACGGGAATCGAAACAGCGCGATCTCGCCGATGAGGGTCTGTAACGTCTCGAAGTTGGTGGCTTGCGAGACGGTGTGCTCGTCCGCCTCGATCGACACCAGCACTACCGCTCGAACTCGGACACCGGCAGCCGCGGCGGCCTGCAGCGTGAGGCACGTGTGGTTGAGCACGCCCAGTCGATTCGCGGCCACAACGATCAGATCGCAGTGCCATCGTCGGCAGAGGTCGACAAAGGTCAGTGACGACGCGTAAGGCACCAGCAGCCCGCCCGCTCCCTCAACGAGCAGAATGTCGCGATCAAGGACGAGTGTATTCACCGCATCATCAAGTCGTCGCGCGTCGATCGTCGCGTTCTCACGCGCCGCCGCAACCATCGGTGCGAGCGGTTCGGCAAACAGGTACGGCCGAATCAGCGCGATGTCATCGGTGCTTGCACTCGCGCGTCGCAGTCGCGCGCTGTCGCTCTGCGCATCGTTGGCATCGACACCGCTTTCCACAGGCTTCATCACTGCAACCCGCTGCGCCAGCTGTCGCGCGCGCGCGGCTAACGCACACGACACCACGGTTTTGCCGACGCCCGTGTCGGTGCCCGATATGCCAAGACGAATCACCGGTCGAGAAAACGAGTAATGACGTCGTACACCGACGCGAGCTCGTCGTCGGTGGTGCAGTACGGCGGCAGGCAGTACGCCACGTTGCCCAGTGGGCGCAGCAACACGTTATGCGACAACGCGAATGCAGCCAGCTCGCGTCCAATGCTGCTCAAGTAGCCGGGAGCGGCGTCAAGTTCGACGGCAGCGACCGTACCGATCTGCCGTACGTTACGCACTCCCTTCGTGCCGCGAAGTTCGCTCAAGTGCCGCGCGTGCGCGACTTCAATGCGTACGCGATGGTCTTCGCTATCCTCGTCAAACAAGTCGAGCGACGCCAACGCCGCGGCACAGGTAATTGGGTTCGCGGTAAACGAATGACCGTGAAAAAATGTTTTTGTGCGGTCTTCGCTGCGAAACGCATCGTAGATCGACTCGGTCGCCGCGGTAACGCCTAACGGCAATGCGCCGCCGGTCAGCCCCTTTGACAGGCATAGCAGATCCGGCACGACATCTGCGCGATCACAAGCGAAGAGCGGACCCGTGCGACCAAAACCAGTGAGCACTTCGTCGGCGATGAGATGCACCCCCGCCGCACGCGTGCGCGCGCGAATACCTTGCAGCACAGTCTCATCCCACACGCGCATACCGCCCGCGCCGAGCAGAAGCGGTTCCACGATCACCGCGGCCAGCTCCGAGCCGCGCGCATCGATAAGCGCGTCTAACGCCGCAAGCGTGTCGCCTTCTGACGGATCCGGAAGTCGAGCGACATCAAACAACAGCGCTTCGTACGGCTGCGAGAATACGCTGCGCGCTCCAGCTGCCATCGCGCCAAACGTATCGCCATGATACGCATTATCGAGCGCTGCAATTAACCGGCGTGGTGTGCCGCGGTTCGCAAAACTCTGCACCGACATCTTGATCGCAACCTCAACCGCCGTCGACCCATTGTCGCTGTAAAACACGCGCGACAGTCCGCGCGGCATGCGCGACACCAACTCGGCGGCGAGTGCAGTCGCGGGCTCATGCGTGAATCCCGCAAATATTACTTGATCCAGCGTACGCGCCTGCTCCCCGATCGCCGCTGCGATTTCGGGAACGCAGTGACCATGCGTAATCACCCACCACGACGAAATCGCGTCGAGAATCGGCGCCCCCGACGCACGATGCAACCACGCGCCTTCGGCACTCGTAACCTGCTCCGGCAACGGCGCATCGTAATGCTGGGTATACGGATGCCACACGTGCGCTGCGTCGTGCAGCAACACGTAGTCCGGCGCGCCGGCGTCATCGTTTTCGTCGATGTCGCCCCGACCGCTGTCATCCTCGTCGTTCTCGATGTCGTCGTAGTCGTCTGTCACGAAAATCGTCTCAAGTCTGATGTCTTCGGTCTTCCGTCTCCCGTCTTCCGTCTTCCGTCTCCCGTCTCCCGTCTCCCGTCTCCCGTCTCCCGTCTCCCGC
>JANXUN010000508.1 GCA_025356185.1 Gemmatimonadaceae bacterium | reverse complement strand
TCTATCGTGGCGTTGTCCGTCGCTCGGTGCTCGGACCTAGCGCCTGCACGCCCACCGTGTGCGTGCGTCCGTCACGCACGAGTGGAATGCATTGATCCGCCAACACCACACCATCCAGGGTCACCATGGCACCGAATTCGCGTACACGCGATGGCGCCATCACCGTGATGTTGTACGTGGTTTCGCCGAATTCGTATCGAATGGTGAACGACGGCCAGACGCGCGGGACATTCGGTACAATGCGCAGTGTATCACCAACTTTGGTGAAGCCCAACAGTTGTTCGAGACCAACGCGATACATCCAGCTCGCCGAGCCGGTATACCACGTCCAACCGCCGCGGCCGCGCAGTGACGGCGCCGAGTACACGTCTGCAGCAACGATGTACGGCTCGGTTTTGTAACGCTCCATATCCGATGCCGTGCCGCTGTGCGTGAGCGGGTTGAGCATTTGGAACAGTTCAAACGCGCGGTCGCCAAATCCCTGCATTGCTGTCGCCTGCACAACCCACAGTGCGGCGTGCGTGTACTGTGCGCCATTCTCGCGCACGCCGGGCACGTAGCCCTTGATGTACCCAGGATCGTGCATGCCGCGATCGAACGGCGGCGTGAGCAACATGATGAGTCGCGCGTCCTCTTGGACCAGCTGCGCATTGACGGCCTGCATCGCGAGCGCCTGACGGGCGGGACGCGCAGCGCCAGAAATAACGCTCCATGATTGCGCGATGGAGTCGATCCGGCATTCATCGCCGGTGGCCGATCCCATCGGTGTGCCGTCATCAAAATATGCGCGTCGATACCAGCCGCCATCCCATCCGTTCGCCTCAATGGCGACGACGTAGGCATCGGCTTGAGTCCGCATCCACGTAGCTTCGGCGATGTCACCGCGTCGCTCCGCCTGCGCCGCGAACCCGCGCAATGTCGTCACCAAGAACCATGCGAGCCACACGCTCTCGCCCTGTCCGCCGACTCCAACCCGACTCATGCCGTCGTTCCAGTCGCCGGAGCCAATCAGCGGCAGGCCGTGTGCGCCTGTCGTGCACGCGCGGCGCAGCGCACGACGACAGTGTTCATAGACTGACCCATGCTCGTCAGAGATCTGCGGGAGATCGTACAGTTCGTGTTCGTCGGCCGTGAGCTGACGCTGCGACAGAAACGGTGTGTATTCCTCAAGCACGGACACATCACCGGTGACGGCGACGTATCGGTCGACAACGTACGGAAGCCACGCGAGGTCATCCGAGAATCGCGTACGAACGCCGCGCCCGCTGTGCGCATGCCACCAATGCTGCACATCGCCTTCGAGAAATTGTCGCGCCGATGCGCGCAGAATGTGTGCGCGCGCAATGGCCGGTTCTGCATACACCAACGCCAATACGTCCTGCAGTTGATCGCGAAAACCAAAGGCGCCGCTGCTTTGATAGAGCGCCATGCGCGCCCAGACGCGGCACGCCAGCGTCTGATACGGCAGCCACGTGTTGAGCATCGCGTCGAACGCCGCGTCGGGTGTGCTCACCGTGATCACGCCCAACCGTTTCGACCAATCACTCACCGTCGTGGCAACCGCGACGCGTGCACGGTCAGCCGTGCGAAAGCGCCCGATGTCGCGTCGCGCATTGGATTCAGACGAGGCTGCGCCGAGCAACACGGTCAGCTCGCGCTTTTCGCCCGGGCCAATGGTGATGTGCATCTGCAAGGCGCCGCACGGGTCCAGTCCAAATCCGACAGCACCGTCAAGCGCGTCATTATGTAAGCCCGACGGGTCGGCGACGCTGCGCCCACGGCCAACAAACGAACGGCGATCTGCCGTCATGCTCACGATCGGTTCGCTTGCTGCGAGATATGCGACCCAGCGACCGAACGAATCATCGAAGGTGTTCTGCGCGAAGATCGCCGAGATGTCTGGCTCAAACTGCGTGCTGATCTGATACTGGGTCTCGTCGCGTCGTGCGCCCAGCGTCCACTCGACATACGCTGTGACGGCGAGCGTGCGACGGAGTGATCCGGTGTTGTGCAGTCGGAGTGTCGAGATCTTTACCGCAGCGTCATTCGGCACGCCCAGTGTTAGCTCGCTGACAATACCGCTACGCTCATGCGAGAACGTGGTCGCACCGGGTGCGTGGCGCACGCGATACGCGCCGCTGCTGCGCACGGGCGCGGGTGTTGCGCTCCACACCTCGTTGCTAACGAGATCTTGCAGGTACAGCACATCGCTTGTCGGATTCGCGACCGGATCGTTGTGCCACGGCGTGAGGCGAAAGAAATACGCGTTCTCGGCCCACGTGCAGCCGGCGCCTGTTTCCGAGACGAGAAAGCCCCCGAACGGATTGGCGATAACATTCGACCACGGTGCGGGCGGCAAATGTTCGCTGTCGATCGTCATCTCGTATGCGTTCTGCGCATCCAGACCGCCGATGCCGTTGTCAAATCGCAGCACCCGCGGCCGAGCGGTCGGTGATGTCACGTCAACGGTCGCGCGCAGCGCGCGCTCAATAAGCGGACGTAATGGGGCAACGATTGGACGCAATACCGACACTAACGATGCGATAGCACCGACGCGTTCAACGGGTGGATCGATGGCGAGCACGGGTGCTGGTGTCGGCTGTTCGACACGACGCGCCGGATCGCCGAGCGCTCGGCGTGGTCGTTCGAGCGCGAGCGCATCTGCCGACTCGAGAATACG
>JANXUN010000499.1 GCA_025356185.1 Gemmatimonadaceae bacterium | reverse complement strand
CATTCTACCGTCTCTTAGAAAGCCAACGCGCTGCCAGCACACCGCCGAGAAATCCGCCAAGGTGTCCTTGCCAACTCACGCCCGGGGTACCTGGCAAGATACCAGCCACAGTGCCTCCCCACAGCACACCGACACCAACACTTAACGCGATGCTCGCAAAGTTGCGCGCGTACCAGCCGCTGAGCAGCAAGAACCCGAGAAAGCCAAACACAACGCCGCTCGCACCAATGTGTACGGAGTTCGGTGCGCCAAACAGCCAAGCAAAGATGCCAGCGCCGAGCATTGAGATCAGCGTCACGGGGATGAAGTCTTTGCGATTGCGCACCATGATCAGCCAGCCGAACAGCGCGAATGGAATCGTGTTGGCAATCAAGTGATTTAAGTTCGCATGGAGAAATGGCGCAAACAGAATGCCGAGCAGTCCCGCTTCGGTTCGCGGAACAATGCCAAACTGCGACAGCGCTCCGCCAACGAGCGTATTGACGGCAAACGTCATCCACATCGCGCCAACGGACGCACCCAGCGTGACAGCTTGTGTTTTCACAGAGCGGACAACGCTTTTTGATGCGGTCGCGACAGTGGTTTTTGCCATTGCGTTATTGTCGATTGAAATGCACAGCGATCATGCGCGGCCAGTACAAGTTCTTTGCACCGGCCGCTGTGAGCAGATCGGCAAAAGTAAAACTGTTCGCAACGTAGCTGACTATCAAATCGCCACTCGCGCCACTCAGCGTTGGATGCGCTTTCGCCGCGTACACGAATGGCGACGTGGCATCCGACTCGGGCGGTCGATAAACAGTGGACACGGCGCTGTATGGACCGGTGAGTGACGTAGCGGTGCGCACGCCGATTGTCGTCGCGCCAAAACCGTACGAGGCTACGTGGACGTAGGTTCCGCGCGCCGCGTCAAAATGCAATGAACATTCCGCGCCGGCGTCGTCGAGCACTACTGTTGGTCCCGAGGCGCCGACGGCGCTCGTGCTTATCCATCCGTTCGCGCCCGTCCACCACTGTGCGCCTGTGAGTGCACCGGCCGCAAGCGCACTCGCGGTATAGCGCACGAGGTATCCGCGTTTGGTGCCGCTTTGCGCAACGGCAAGGCCAACAATGTTGTCACCGTCGCGCACGACGGCGGTCGCCGGTATCGCGTCGAACGGCAGCGCAGGGCCATCGACAATGCGCACGTGCCAGGCGCTCAGCGCCGCATCAGGGTTGTCGATGATCGCGATTGCATATCCGCTCGACGCGAAACCGAGTCCAATTCCAGGCGTCGCGCGCTGCAGATTGAGAAATACGATAAGCGGTCCTTCGGTGAGACGAATGCCGTGACCGGGCCAGTACCATGACGTGCCTGCATCGGGAAAGAACGACGATGGTGTCGTTGCATTTGCACTGTTCCACGCAAACGTCAGCGACGCAGCAGTTACGTCGTCGCCACTTTGAATCGCGACCGTGTTGCGCGGCAGTTTGGCGTTACCGCGCGTCGGCGACGCCACCAGCGACACAAACGAATCGCCGAACAACCACAGCGTGCGTCCGGTCGAAATCGGAATGGTGATGGCGGCGTCACCGCCCATCCACCTCGCGTCTTTGCGAAACATTGAGTCAGCTGCGGGCAGCGTGCGACCGACTGCCGTGAGCGGGGTCTGCGAGTCGACTGTGGTAGGGGACCCTCCGCATGCGACCACGAGCTGACCGAGCACTGCGATCGTTGCCATTCTCATTTTTCGACAAACAGCGAACCACGTAAACTGACTGACACGGATGACACGGATCACCTGCTGTGATGAACACGGATACAACAAACAATTAAATGTTTGATCCGTGTTCATCCGTACCGTTTCCGTGTCATCCGTAGCAGTCAGTTCCCGCAGTTACGGAACCGTCTTTATCACGGGCGCCGTTTTCGGATCCACGAGCGACTTGCGATCCTTCAGGTGCTCTTCCATCTGCAGTCGCGGTACGCCTTCCTTGAGCCACTCCGGTGCGGGCTGATCGCGCAAGAACGTGTCGAACCACTCGGTCATGCGCAGGTTGTAATCTTTTTGATTTGCCGGTCGCGCCAGTCCGTGATTTTCACCGACGTACTCAAGCAACACCACTTCTTTGTTGAGCTGACGCAGGTGGTTGTAGTACGTGATGCCCTGATTGAAGTCCACCGCGCCATCGCGATCGTTGTGCAAAATCATGAAGGGAATCTTCAGGTTCTGCGCAAAGTTTTGCGGTGAGTTGCGCATGTACGCTTCAGGCACATCGTTTGGGCCACCGGTAAAGCGGCCCTGACTGGAGATAAAAATGCTCGCGTCCGTGCTGCCACTGTTCCAGTACACCGAGCCAAACATCGACACCATATCAGTGAGCGGTGCGCCTGCAACTGCAGTTTTGAAGATGTTTGTCTGCGTCGTGATGAACGTCGTCTGATATCCGCCCCAGCTGTGTCCCTGCAAACCGACGCGCGCCGTATCAATCATGCCCGTGGCGATCGCGGCCTTCACCGCGGGTACAACGCACCACACGGCGCTGCGCCCCGGATCGTTCACATGATAGACGATGTCGGGCTTGAGAAATGCATAACCACGTGACGTGTACACGCTCGGATTGCTGTAGCGCGTCGCGTTTGGTTCAGTGTACACATTGTACTCTTGGCTCAGTTTTTCATAAATGTACGTGAGCATCGGATACTTTTTCCCCTGCTCGTATCCCGCGGGGAGATACAGCACGGCCTGATGCTTTCCGCCACCATTTTCGCACGTGTAATTAATGAGTTTGGCGCCCGGCGTCCACGCGATGTCTTTCTGCTGCGGATTGGCATCCGTTAGCCGCCGTTCGTTCTTGATGCCATCATCCGCGGCGTAGTAATCGGGATACTTCACAACCGTCTGCCGCGCGAACACCCACGTGTCCCCGTCGCGCGCTTTGCGATAGTCCACTTTTGCATCTTCCCACGTGATGACGCGCGCGCCGCCTTTCATCGGGTCGATCTGTGAGAGCCCTTCTTTCTTGGTCCACTCGCCGTACGTCTCGAAATACAACGGCTTCGTTACATCAATGATGCCGCGATCGCGCGGATCACTCAGCATGCGCGACACGTAGCGAATCTGATCTCTCTTGCCGTTGCCCGTGATGTTGAGCGCCGTCGATGCACCCGTCGACGACAACTTCCACAAGTCCCAGTTGTCTTTGATAAACACGTTCGCGCCATCTTTCGTCCAACCAACCAGTGCACCACCGATACCTGGCTTTTTCTGATTGTGATCGTCTTCAGTGTTCCAGAATTGCGTCGGCACGCCCGTCGTAATCGTTTTCGCCGAGCTCGCTGCGAAATCGTAAATCTTCCACTCGCCGCTGTCGTAATACGCATACTTTGCGTTATCTGGCGAGAAGTTGAGCGACGCGCCACCACCACGCCCGCCGCCACCACCGCCCGGCACCTTGGTCTGCACGACTTTGCGCTCGCCGGTCGCGATGTTGACCGCGTACACATCGTGAAACGCGCTGCCGTTAATGCCCTGTTCGCGCTCGTACAATGAATTGTCAGTTCCCACGGCCCACGTGTCTTTCGGACCGACTTCGACGTTCTTCATCTTTGCGTCGGAAAGCTTGACGACTTTGGCCGCCGTCAAATTGAATGCCGCGAGATAGTTGAACGCTTTGTCCTGCGCTTCCTGCACCTGCTGTTCCGCTTGTGGACGCGGATCTTTCCAGTGCCACAAAATCAGCGACGGGACTTCAGCGTCCGTTTGCGGAGCCGCAGCAATTTGTCCCGTGTTTCCTGCGCCAGGTGCACTGCCGCCGGGATTTGGCGCAGTGAACGTCCCCTGATTGCGCGGACGCGGTGCGCGTGGCTCGCGCAATCCAAAGTAAATCACCGCGTCCTTGTCGCCCCAATTGAGTGCGCGATCGCTGCTGATCACCAACCCACCCGTCACACCTGCGCTGCGCGCGGTGATCTCGACCGCCTTCGCGTTCGCTTGCGACGCATGCGCGATCGCCAGCACCGCGGCGTCATCGTCGCCGCCTGCCGTATCGGTCACCACGCGCACAACAGCGAGCGCGTCCGACGAATCACCCCACGTCAAGCGACGATAGCTCGCTTTCTTCACGTCGAGCGTGCGCGAAATTCCCGATGACAGCTGACGCAGCTGCACGCTGTTGCCTGCTTGGTCGGCGGTTGCGACGGCGACAGCGATCCAATCCCCGGAATCATCGAACGCGTACTCCGACACGTCGCTGAGCGGTTGTGCGATGCCGCCGTTCAAATT
>JANXUN010000498.1 GCA_025356185.1 Gemmatimonadaceae bacterium | reverse complement strand
AAAGAATTGTTAGCCCGCGTGCAGGCCCAGCTGCGTACCGGTGCCGTATTGCGCGCGACGCGACTGGCTTTGGTTCGCACCGAAGAAGCACTCGTGCGCGCGCAGCAAGACGCGGACAGCCGTCGTCAGCTCGTCGACATTTTGCACGAAGTCACCGGCGATCTGTCGGTGTCGGAACTGTTTCACCTGCTAGTGCGTCGTGCCGCGCGCGCGCTCGACGTGTCGCACTGCTCGGTGGTGCTCGCGCGCCCTGGTGAGCTCACCGCGGTCGTTGTTGCGGCGTATGAAAACCCGCAGCTGCATCAACTCACGATTCAGCTCGATCGGTATCCCGAGCTCAAAGCGGCGCTGGACAGCGGACAGGCCGTGCTCGTCGAAGATCTCGATACGCACCCGTTGTACGAAGGTGTGCGCCAGGTCTGGGGCATCGAAGGCATCGAAGTCCCAATTCGCTCGGTGATTGCGTTGCCGTTCTCGATCGAGCGCGGACAGTATGGAGTCTTTCTCGTGCGCCGCACGCGCGATCAAGAACGCTTTGAACCGTCCGACTTGGAGTTTGCGCAGGCGGTCATCACGGCAGCGGTCGCCGTCATTCAGCGTGCGCAGATGATGGAGAGCACCATGGCCGACAACGCGCGATTGGAGCAACTCGCGCAAACGGATCCGCTGACGCAATTGCTCAATCGGCGCGCGCTGACTGAACGCATTACCGCCGAAATGGAACGCGCGCTGCGGTACGATTCAACGATGGCGCTGTTGATGATCGACTTGGATCACTTTAAGCGCGTCAACGATACGTTCGGTCACCTTGTCGGCGACGATGTGTTGCGCGATGTTGCGCAGCTGTTGGGCGACACGATTCGCGGCAGCGACATGGTCGCGCGCTATGGTGGTGAAGAGTTTCTCGTACTGCTTCCCGAAACGGACGACGCCGGCGCAGAGTCGTTCGCCGAGCGTATTCGCGAAGCCGTGGAGCAACATGAGTTCAGCAGCGGCCCCGACGATCCAACGCTGCGTCTTACGGCAAGTATTGGCGTTGCCGTGTTTCCCGCGGCGCGTATTGAGTCGGTCGAAGATTTATTCGCGCGCGCCGACGCGGCGTTGTACCGCGCGAAAGCCGATGGACGCAATCGCGTTCGCATGTAAGTCACGCGGGGCGTTGTTCGTCGCGCGGTGTGATTGCACGGGGATGCCGGTTCGCGAATTCCACCCGCATGCACTTGTCTTGAACGACGCGAATGCCGGCGCGCGCGAGCGTTTCCGCAACGGCGTCATCGCGAATGCCGAGTTGCATCCAGACGACGCTCGGTTCGGCAGCAAGAATGTCAGGCACGTGTTCCGCGATCGCTTCTGAACGACGGAACATCTGCACCACGTCAGCGGGAGGATCGATCGTCGCGAGTGTGCGATGCACCGGAACCCCAAGAATTTCTGTCGCGTCGGGGAAATACACGGGAACAGGCACCACGTCAAAGCCGTGCCGCTGCAAGTACGCAGGTGTGGTGAACGCGGGTCCGCTGGCCTCGGCGGTTTTGATCCCAATCACCGCGATGCGACGTGCCTGCGCGAGAATATCCGAGATGGTTTCTGGATCGTCTCGTAGAAGGTCCCGCCACGCGTCGTCGCTTGGCGTTAACTTGTCCCCGATCTCTCCCATGTTCACTCTCCGGAGCTTCTGATGCGCATGCTCGTTCTCGGCGCTGGGCTGCAAGGCACTGCGTGCGCGTTTGATCTGTTGAATAACCCTGCGGTGGAGCGTGTGCTACTGGCTGACGTGCGCGTCGGAACGCTCCCCCCCTTTCTGTCATCGCTGGCGTCGCCGCGCTTGCAGCAGCTTGCGCTCGACGTGCGCGACGCAGATGCCGTGCGCGCTGCATACGCGCAGTGCGACGCGGTGATGAGTGCGATTCCTTACTATCTCAATTTCGCACTGGCGGAGCTCGCGGTAGACGCCCGCGTGCACTTTTGCGATCTCGGCGGTAACACGGCTATTGTCGCTCAACAGCAAACGCTTGACGGTGCGGCGAAGGCGAAAGGCGTGAGCGTCGTGCCTGATACGGGACTCGCGCCAGGCATGGTCAACATCGTTGCCCAACATGCAATTGATCAGTTTGACGATGTTGAATCGGTGCAGCTGTTTGTCGGTGGATTACCACAAACGCCCCTGCCACCGCTCAACTATCAGATTGCGTACTCGATCGAAGGGATGATCGACTACTACACCACTCCATCGATGGTCCTGCGGGACGGACAGCCGCAGGAGATGAGCGCGCTGTCAGAGCTGGAAACGATTTACTTTGATGCGCCTCTCGGCGCGCTCGAAGCGTTTCACACGGCGGGTGGGTTGTCGACCATGGGTGCGCGCTACGCGGGACGAATTGCGCACATGGAGTACAAAACATTGCGATATCCCGGCCATGCGCGGATCATGGAGTCAATTCGCGGACTCGGACTGCTGTCGCTCGAGCCCGTGACCGTCAAAGGCCAGACTGTCGTCCCACGCGACGTCTTCGTGCAAGTCGCCGGTGAGAAGCTGCGCCTTGGCAAGCCGGATTTGGTGGCGCTTCGCGTGGTCGTGACCGGCACGCGTAATGGCTCACGCAGCACGCGGACGTGGGAAGTGGTGGACTACTACGATGCGACGCACGGCGTCTCAGCCATGATGCGTACCACGGGATATACCTTGTCGATCACTGGACAGATGCAGGCGGGCGGCACCATTTCTCCGGGAGTCCACACGCCCGATGAATGTATTCCGCCGGCGCTGTACTTTGAGATGTTGGCGAAACGAGGCGTGCTGGTTCGCGAACGTTCGCAGTGAGCTGTTGTGTGCTGATTCGAGCGAGTAACTACCTCAACTGAGGACGGCACCATGCGCATGCGGATTTTTGGAGTACTCCTACCCGCACTGTTTTGCGTGATGCACCTCAGCACGCGTGCGTCGCATGCGCAGGTCGTGGTGACAGCGCGCGGTGGACTCGAGGGCACGGTGCTATCCGATCCCGGTGAACGACCCATCGTCGGTGCGAAAATCACGGTCTTAGCGCTTGGGATTAGCACAAAGACAGACACGGCGGGAAACTTTCTCTTACGAGACGTTCCCATCGGCGTTCGTACGGTCGTGATCTCTGCGCCGGAGTACAACGAGCTGGAAGCGACGCTGACGTTCAACGCAAATGAAACCATGTCGCGCGATTTTCTCATCACGCGCATGTCTGAATCGCGTTTGCTGATGGATCGACGCGGTATCGTTGGCGCCGAAACCAGTCGCCTCGCGGAATTCGAAGCGCGCCGAAAAACCAAAGGCGGAAAGTTCATCTTGCGCGAAGTGTTCGAGGAATCCGGAGGCGCGCGACACTTTGCCGACATCCTCACCACCGGAATTCCCGGGCTGGCGCTCGTGAGCAACGGTGGAGAGCGTTCCGTGGCAACAGCAAGCCGTGGTATGATCAGCATCAATAGCATGCCCGGAGAATCGGGAAAGCAAAAACGTTGCTACGTGCAAATTTTCATTGACAACGTATTGCGGTATCGAAGTGCGCCCAACGAACGCTTGTTTAACATCGACATCATCGAAGCCACTACCGTCGTGGGCGTCGAGTTCTATAACGTGTCCGAAACGCCTTCGCAGTTTAACAGCACGGGCGGTGCGCCGTGCGGAACGCTGGTGGTGTGGACCAAAAGTTAGGTCCGAAACTCCCCGATCAGTCCGCGCACGCGCAGACTTGCCGTTTGTAGCATCTCGGCGGTCGCGCTGACTTCCTGAGCCGACGCCGATGTCTGCTCGGTGCTCGCGGCGACTTGTTCCGCTGCGGCCGCATGACCTTCTGATGTATCGCGCGCACTCGTCAGCGATTTTTGCACCGCACCCAGCGACGCGCGGTTCGCTTGCACCGACGCCGTCACGCGCGTAGCGGCGCCTTCGACCTGCGCCACTGCATGCTCAATGCGCGAGAGTGCGCCTGACACGCCGGCCGCAACCGTTTCCGCGTCTTTCAATCGCGTCGCGCCTGACTCCACCGCCGTCGATGCACTTGCAATGCGCGTGCGAATACGCTTCACGTTCTCCGTGACTTCGTTCGCGGCATTGGCGCTTTGCTCGGCCAACGTGCGAACTTCTTGCGCAACGACCGCAAAGCCGCGTCCGGCGCTTCCTGCGCGCGCGGCTTCGATCGCTGCGTTGAGCGCTAAAAGGTTGGTTTGCGTGGAGATTTCCGAAATCACACTGACGAAGTCGTCGATATCCGCAGTCGCGTCGCGCAACAACGTCATTTCATTCCGCGACGCGATCACGGACGTGCGGGCGCCGAGTAGGGTGTCGATTGCGACTTGCACCTGATCCCGCGTGCTGTTGGTGGTGTCGCGAATATCCCGGCCCACACGCTCAGTTTCTTCGGCGGCTTCGCCGATCGTGGCGCCCGCTTCTGCCAACACTTTCACCGTGTCACTCGCATTGTTGAGTGCGCTCAGCTGCAATGACGCGCCGTGCGAAATGTCCATGACCGCGGTCGTGACATGTTGTGACGACGCGGCCGCAGCGTTCGCCGATGCCGAGAGCTCGCTGGCGGCCAGTGTGACGTGATCGGCTTCGGTGCGCACCCGTTCGAGCAACAGTCGCAACCGTTCGCGCGCTTGCTGCATGGCCGTAATAAGATCCCCGTATTCGGTTGCGACGGTCGCGCGTGTCGCATCGTGTTCAGGAACACGAAGGTCGCCTGCGCCAATCGCCGCCATCTCATTGCGCAATCGTGACAATGGATTGGTGACGGCGCGCGACGTTGACAACCCAAAGAACGCGGCAAGTCCAAATGCGAGCGCAATCAGCAACGCCAGGCTCACTTCCGCGCGCTGCAGCACGCGCTGCAGTTCGTCCATCGATTCGTCGGTACCCGATCGCGCTTCCGCGCGAAGACCTTGAAGTTCGGTTTCAATCGCTTGAATTTCTTTGTTCGTAGCCTTGAGCACGCGCTGTGCTTCAGCGGGTTGCCCGACCACTTGCCACGCATGCGTCGTTGCCACTCGGACTTCGAGCGCGGCTTGCAATTGACCGATGGCTTCAAGCCTCCGGCGTTCTGCGGGGCGCAGCAACCCTTGCTTTATGGCGTCGCGGCGCATGCCGTCCGCTAGCTCGACCAGCGTGGTGTACTGCCGCCGATCATCCTCGGCCTGCGTGTTGAGATATCGCAACCCGGCAACCAGCTCGCGCAAAATCGTGGTGGTCGCGCGTTCGGTGAAATCATTGCGATCGGACAGCGTGAGTACTGTCTCGTTCGCTTTCGCGTTGCTGCGCGTGAGCCCCCACCAGCCGAGCGCGCCTGCCAGCAGCAACACGCCAACGGAGGTACCGAAACCTGCAATGAGTCGAGAGCGAATCGTGCGCAGCATCAGGGCACGCTCGCGACTTTCGCAATGCGGGTAATCGCGACGCTCCGACCCGACGCATCGTGGTTTTTTTCAAATCGAATGATGCCCGCAACGCCTTGCACCGCTGGTGTGCCCGCGGCGCTCAAGTGCTCGAGCGCGCGTCGCACGGCCATCCGGGTTCGAGCACCGCCAATCACCGATCGTCCAATCGCGAGCGCGGCGTCGTACGACATCGCGGCGAACATGTCCGGTGCTTGATGAAACCGCTCCGTGTAGACGCGTACGAACGTGCGACCTTCGTCGGTTGCCACGCGATCCGCGCGAAAGAATGACACGTAGTGGGCACCGTTCGCATCCGCGCTGTCACGCATCGCCTCCGTCCCGTCGCCGCCCACAAACGCGACCGTGACATGGTACTTGTGCAGAGCGCGCAGCATGTCGAGCGCGTCGGCCGCGTCACCGGGAAAGAGCAATACGTCAGGCTTGCGCACGGCCAACAGTCGCGCATAGGCGTCCCATTCGGTCAGCCCAGCGAGATACGGCTCGCGACTCACGACCTCGGCACCACTCTTGGTAAACGTTTCGGCAAAGGTCGACGACCAATCGCGTCCATACGAGTCATTGCGATAGATGACCGCGGCACGCCGCGCGCCCAGCGAATCATGCACCCAGTTGGCGACAAACTGTGCCGCGTCGGCGTCACTCGGCGCTACGCGAAAAAACCAGGGACTCACGCCTGTCAGCCGGGGCGATGACGCAGTTGGCGAAATTGCGACGACCGCGTTTCGGCCAAGGTGTTCGGCGTCCGAGTAGACGGGAAGCGCCTCGAGGGTGTTTCCGCTTTCTGGATGTCCCACCACGCCGATCACCGACGGATCATCACGAAGCGCCTGGGCGACCTGAACGGCGCTCGTGCTGGCGCGATCTGGAAGTCGCAGGTAAAACCGGTCCTTTCCAGCCCCGTTGAGCCGGTCGACCGCCATTTGCAGCCCGCGCACCATGCTTTCGTAGCCGGGGCGACCTGGGATGGCACCGACGCCGATGGAAACGGCCCCGCTGATCGGCTTTTCGGGCTCACTACGCCGACAGCCAAGGCTTAACAGGAGGAGTGCCAACAGTCCACGTTGAGGAGAGTGCATACGAGGACAGACGATCCTGGCGCGTTGGCGCAAACCGGGAGTAGCTCACTCGACTTTCAGAGTGAAAAACCCTCGACCTGTCTTTTTGATGGTTACGTCAGTTTGCCAATTTTTTATAACGTGCCAGAATCACGTGCGCTTTCCTTGCCAGCGAGCGAAACGCCTGTTTAGCTTCGCTCTGCTGCATCATCCAACCCTCAGGAATGCTTGCGCGCGCGCGCGCGTAAGTGCGGGGCTGTCCACTCTCAAGGAACCGAAATGGTTGGCACGTTCCGCCAGCGGCGGGTCACAACCGTACTGCTGCTGGGCGCACTAGCCCTGGGTCTCACCGCCTGTGGCGGTGTGTATCCCAACTCGACGTTCAATCACACGTCTGAGTACAACACCGCGATCGACGCGCTGTGGAACACGCTGCTCCGATGGGGCACCGCGGTCTTCATCGGCGTCGAGGGCGCGCTCGTCTACGCGATCTTTCGCTTCCGTCGGCGTCCCGATGGCGGCACGCCCAAGCAAGTGCACGGCAATACCGCGTTGGAAATCACATGGACGGCGATCCCTGCCGTCATTCTGATTTTCATCGCGATTCCGACCGTTCGCACGATCTTTCAGACGCAGGCCAAAGCGTCACCGGACGCACTACAGGTCCAGGTCATCGGACATCAGTGGTGGTGGGAGTTCAAGTATCCGCAGTACGGGATCACCACGGCCAATGAGCTGTACCTTCCCAACGGTCGCACGGTCAACTTTGAGCTCAAGACGTTTGATGTGCTGCACTCGTTTTGGATTCCGCAGCTGGGTGGCAAGCGCGATTTGATTTCGAACCGCAGCAACTTCTTGTGGTTCACGCCCAATAAAGATTTGCCGTCTTCCGCATTCAACGGCTTTTGCGCGGAGTATTGTGGCTCGTCGCATGCGAACATGAAGTTCCGTGTGTTTGCGGTTGCGCAGAACGAGTTCGATATGTGGGCCGCGCATCAAAAGACCGCGGCCGCGTTCCAAGCGCCGCCCGCACCGCCCGTTGCGCCGGCTACTCCTGTTATCAAAAAGGCATCACTGGTGAAGGGCGCGCCTGTTGCGGCAGACACGGCAAAAGCGGTGGTCGCTGAAGTGCCGGTCTGGGTGTTTCCAAAGGAGAAGTACGAGAAAGAATTCCCGGCGTCGACGCCCACGATGCCGATTCCCGCGGGAATCACTTTTGACGAAAGTCTGCTCGGCAAGGGTGATCCGGAGCGCGGTCGACAGATCTATTCAAAGGGCATGTGTATCGGTTGCCACGTGGTCTCGGGAAATCCGATGAGCATGGGAATCGTTGGACCGAATCTGACACATATAGGCACGCGTCACACGATTGCCGGTGCCCTGTTTGCAAACGATACCAAGCACCTCACGTACTGGATTAAAAACGCGCGGGCCATGAAGCCAGGCAGCATTATGCCCACGATCGGCAAAGGCCTGTACGATCCGATCATGAAAAATACCGTCACGATTGGTGGCTTGACCGACGCAGAAATTGCCGACGTCGTCGCCTATCTGCAGGCTCTCAAGTAATCGACCGCTCGTCACCGCCCACGCTTCGCACCGACTGACGAAACCGATGGCTACAATCGCTGCTGCGCCCCCGTACACCGACACCCACGTTCACGTCGAAGACAATTCGGTGTGGAGTTGGCTGACTACGGTCGATCACAAACGGATCGGGGCGCTCTATCTAGTCTCCTCGCTGTTCTTTTTCTGTGTTGGCGGCATCGAAGCGTCCATCATTCGCGCGCAACTTGCGCAGCCGAATGGCACGCTGATCACTGCTGATCAATACAACCAGCTGTTCACGATGCACGGCACGACGATGGTGTTCTTAGCCATCATGCCGTTGTCGGCAGCGTTCTTCAACTTTCTCATTCCGCTCCAGATTGGCGCCCGTGACGTCGCGTTTCCGCGACTGAATGCGTTCAGCTACTGGGTGTATCTGTTTGGCGGCCTGTTCATCTCGATCCCCATCCTCTTCGGTCTCGCACCGGATGGCGGTTGGTTTGGCTATGCGCCGCTCAGCACGAAAGCGTTTTCGCCGCAACACAATATGGATTTCTGGGTGATCGGTCTCCAGATCCTTGGCATCTCGTCACTCGCAGCGGCGTTTAACTTCATTACGACGATCATCAACATGCGTGCGCCCGGTATGTCGCTCATGCGCATGCCGATCTTCACGTGGATGTCGTTTGTCGTGCAGTTCTTGGTCGCGCTCGCGTTTCCCGTGATCACGGTCGCGTTGGTGTTCTTGCAGTTCGATCGCTTCTTCGGCACGAACTTCTACACCGTGGGCAAAGGCGCTGACCCGTTGTTGTGGCAGCACTTGTTCTGGGTGTTCGGACACCCCGAAGTATACATCTTGATCTTGCCGGCATTCGGTCTCGTCTCCGAAGTGCTGCCGACGTTTTCCCGCAAGCCGTTGTTCGGATATCCCGTGATGGTGTACTCGGGAATTCTGATTGGTTTCTTAGGATTTGGCGTGTGGGCGCACCATATGTTCTCGGTCGGCATGGGTCCGATCGCGGACGCGGTGTTCTCGCTCACGACCATGCTCATCGCGATTCCAACCGGCGTAAAGATTTTCAATTGGATTGCGACGATGTGGGGCGGGCAAATTCGCTTTACCGTTGCCATGAAATTCGGCGTCGCACTCGTCGGCATGTTCATGATGGGCGGCATCTCGGGCGTCATGCACTCGTCGCCACCCGCCGACTTGCAGCAGACCGACACCTATTTCGTCGTTGCACACTTTCACTACGTGCTTTTCGGTGGGTCGATGCTCGGCTTGTTCGCGGGATTGTACTACTACTTCCCTAAAGTCACCGGCCGATTCCTTTCGGAGAAGCTGGGTAACTGGCACTTCTGGCTCTCGTTCATCGGCATGAACGTAACGTTCTTCCCGATGCACTATGCGGGACTCTACGGCATGCCACGGCGCACGTATCAGTACGACGCAGGGCAAGGGTTGGAGATGTTCAACTTGGCGTCCTCGATCGGCGCCGCGATCCTCGTCGTCGCAACGTCGTTCCTGATCGTCAATTTGATCATCAGCTGGCGCAACGGTGCACGTGCATCGTCCAATCCATGGGGCGCCGCGACGCTCGAATGGACGATTCCGTCGCCGCCGCCCGAGTACAACTTTGCCGTTCTTCCGATCGTGAAGTCTCGGTATCCGCTGTGGAACATGAAGGCGGGCGAACAGCTGGTGCACGAAACGACCTACGAAGAAGAAAAGAACAATCGGATCCCGACCGCAAAAGAGTTGGGAATCGTGTTGCCAAATCCGACGATTTGGCCGCTGCTCACCGCCGCTGGCATTCTGTTCATGCTGGGTGGTTTGCTATTCATGGAATCGAGCCCAATGACCTCGATCGGGATTTTGCTGATCGGCGCGTTCTGGTGGATCGGTTCACTTTACAAATGGCTGATGACGCCGCTTGAGGATCACCACTAAGATGACCGCAACGACAGCCCCAGCCGCAGCAAAACACGGCGACGATCATGCGCACGCCGGCGGCGGACACCACACGTCGCTCGGCCTCGATAACCGAAAGGTCGCGATTTGGACGTTCATCGGATCCGAGTGCATGCTGTTTGCCTCACTGATCTCAACGTATCTGATTTACAAAGGCCGCAGCCCCGAAGGACCGTATCCGCATGAAACGTGGACGAATCCGCAAACGGGGCAGGTGCTCAAGCCGATTCTGAATATTCCGGTCACGTCGTTTTCGACGTTCGTGCTGCTTATGTCGTCGCTCGCGATGGTGTTGGCGCTGGCCGCAGTTCAAAATCGCCACGTACCTAAAAACACGACGTGGGAGCGCATCCTCGGCTCATCAAAAACGTGGCTGTGGATGACGTGCATCCTCGGCATCACTTTCTTGGGATGCCAAGCGTACGAGTTCACCTCGTTCGTGCACGAAGGGTTGAGCATTCGCACAAATCTGTTTGGTTCGAGCTTCTTCACGCTGACCGGATTTCACGGTGCGCACGTGACCGCCGGTGTGATCTGGTTGTTCACGCTGCTGGCAATCGATTACAAACGCGGGCTCGATCCGTCTGATTCGTTGTTGGTCGACATCTGCGCACTGTATTGGCACTTCGTTGACGTGGTGTGGATCGCGATCTTCACGCTTGTCTACCTGATCAGGTAAGGACCGCTTATGTCTGGAGACGCAATAGCGCACGTGCACGAAGAACATCCGACATGGTCAACGTATTGGAAGGTCGCGCTCTTTTTAACGATCATTACCGTCGTTGAAGTCGCGGCCTACTACATACCGTCGGTCGTAAACAGCTGGGTATTTGTTCCTGCGCTGCTCATCATGTCGGCGGTCAAATTCTTCACCGTCGTCATGTATTACATGCACCTCAAATACGATCACAAGCTCTTTCGTGCGCTGTTCACCGGCCCGCTCATGGTCGCCGCGCTCACGTTGATCGGCTTGATGTTCCTGTTCAGTAAACTGGCGATCAAGATCGGCTTGTTGAGTTGATGCTGCTCCATCCCGTCGCGCAGCTGTCGTGGACGAGCTTTAACGTCCACATCAGCACGGTGATCGGGATTGCGGCCCTCGGTGCTGCGTACGCATGGCGTGCGCGCCGAGGGCCGTCCGCGTTGCCTGAGGCTGCTCGCGACGCATCGCACGCGGGTGCGCCGATGCAAAGCGAGTCCGTGCGCGGCGTCTCACCCAGCATCGCACAGCGGCTGAGCTTTTATGGCGCGTTGACCATTCTCTTTTTCACGCTGAATGGGCCGCTGCACGATTTGAGCGACTCATTTTTGTTTAGCGCGCATATGGTGCAGCACTTGGTGCTTACGCTGATCATACCGCCTTTGCTCGTGCTCGGCGTGCCGGGATGGATGCTGCGTCCGTTACTGCAGTATCCCATCCTGAATCGCATTGCACGCGCCATCACGCCATACGGCGCCTGCTTTGCGATTTTCAATGTGATTTTGGCGTTCTGGCATTTGCCGCCGATGTACAATCTCGCGCTTGCGAATCACCCGATTCACATTGTGCAGCATCTGATGTTTTTAGCAGGTGCCGTGTTGATGTGGTGGCCACTCACGTCTCCGCTGCCGGAGTTGCCGCGCGCGCCCTATCCGATGCAGATGTTGTACTGCTTTCTGATGGTCATTCCGATGTCGGTCATCTCCGTCTACATCGTGATGGCGGATTCGTTGCTGTATCCGCTGTACGCAACGGCGCCGCGCATCATGGGGATCACGCCCATGGAGGATCAGCAGTTGGGCGGTCTCGTCATGTGGATTCCGGGCGGAATTTTCTTCTATGCAGTCATGACCGTTGTGTTTTTCAAATGGGTGCGCCGTGACGGCGATGATGAAGCGACTGCACAAACGGATTTCGTCGCGCCCACGGTGTAGTCGGCGGGCTAGCGCACGTCGCTTGCTGAGACGGCCTACCGACGACATCCTTCATCATGCCCGCCAAGAAATCGTCACCGAAAGACAAGCTCCGCGCGAAAGCCGTCGAAAAGGAATTCGGCAAAAACGTGCGACGGTCGGCCGAGCGAGCGGGTAAAAAACCGGCCACTTGGCAGGAAGCAGACCGTCGCGAGACTCGCGAAATCGTGCTCAATAAAATCGGCTCGGCGGCGGTTCAGCGCGCAACGACGCGCACGTGGGAAGAGTGGCTTGTGACGCTCGACGAAGACGGCATGAAGGGAAAGCCGCATCGCGACGTTGTCGAACATTTGGCAAACGTCCACAAATTGCCGACGTGGTGGTGTCAGATGGTGTGTGTGGGCTATGAGCAAGCGCGTGGGCAACGCGCAG
>JANXUN010000465.1 GCA_025356185.1 Gemmatimonadaceae bacterium | reverse complement strand
TCAGACGCGGCGCGTCTTTGCGGCGCGCTTGATCGCGCGCGACACGGTCGAAGAAAAGGTGCTCGCACTGCAAGATCAAAAACGCGATTTAGCAGACGCCATTATTCGTGCCGACGCGTCGGTGCTATCGTCGCTGGGACGCGAAGAGTTAGAGTTGTTGTTTAGCTAGCCGCGCGCGGGTCGCTTACGGAACGCGAGCAGTACGCCGATACACCGTAGGAAAGCTTGCGCTAAATCGCGAGCTGTACGAGCCGAACAGGGAATCGCCGGCGATGCGGCCGGTGAACACCGACACCGTGTCCGCTCGCGACAGGCTGCCGAGCATTGCGAACTTGACTGTTGTGCCCTGCTGCGTGCCAATGATGAACGAGAAGGGAAACGATCGCGCGCGACCACTCAGCGACGCGATCCTTGAGTTGGAGTCCTCAAGCCACAAGTCAACATCAAATCGTCCCACCGCAGAGGTACCGCTCCAGCGTGAATCGATTGGTTCGACATCGCGATCCGTCACCGACACGTCACGTCGAAGGATTGGAAGCACACTACCGAACAGTCCGATGCCGCCGTCGACGCTGCTGATCAGTCCAGCACCACCAAACGGATCGTTCGACGTGCGGTTGTAGTCGTAATAGTTGCGGTCAGACGCAACGACCGACAGTGGTTGCACAAAGCCTGGATACCAAACGGACGGAAATGCTTCCGCAAAAAAGTTGCGCAAATGTCCGGGCAGTGTGAATCGCGTAGAATCAGAAAAAAGAAACCATGGACCGTCCGGTGTTTCGACGCGAATGGCATATGTCGTCGCACCAACCGTTTTTTGCCAATCCAACATCAGCGTATCGGTCGCGCGAAACAACGACGATGCGATGCTGCTTGAGCCCGCACCTCGAAACCAGCCGCTGCCGGCTGTCGGGACCGTGGTCGTTCCGGTCACCGTGATGCCGTCAGTCGTCCGCACGCGCAATCGATATGTGCGACCGGGATCGATCGACAATAAAGTCCGCGCCACCGTGTAGCGACCGGTGCCGCGGCCGCTCACTATTGTTTCGCTCGCACGTGCACCGACGGTGTCAGTCCCGCCGTACAATCGGACATCGGCACCGGTGATTGGCGAGCCACCCGCCGTTCGAATCGGGTCGAGCGTGTTGTATTTGAGCTTGTTGTTAATGCCCGAAACACCGGTCAGTGATGACTCGACAAGGATGACTTGTTCGTCGGAATCGGGATTCATAACAGCGTGCACGACAGCAACGGCCTGTGGCGACGTAATGCGTTGGTCGCCCAGGTCACACGACGACGTCAGCGAAAGCATGGCCACTCCGAGCAGCCACACAAACGCAGCGAACGCGACGCGTGCGCGCGCTACCATGACACACTCACGCCCGCGGTTGGCAGGAACGGAAACTGTGAGATTGTGGTGCGTGCCGGCGGCGTGCGTGAAAAATCGAAAATGTAAATAAAGACGTTCTGTGCGTTGTACGCATTGATGAAGGAGACGTACGGTGACCAGTGCAGTCGACCTGCACCTTCTCGCGTCACACTCAGGTCGAGCCGCTGAAAGATCGGATAGCGTGCGCCATTGCGCGGACCGCCCAACGACTCGACTTCCGGGTCGCCGAGCCCAGGGCGATAGCTATTCGTGATGGGATCGTAGCGACGACGGACGATTTGTCCGATCGCGTCCGTGTACGGCGCGCCCGTACCAAAACCCAATCGCGCGCCATAACTCCACGCGCCGCCAGGCTTGTACGACGCGACCAGGTTCACATTGTGCCGTCGATCCTGGATTGGCGCGTACCGGCCCTGCGGACCATCGCGTGCGCTCACCGCGTACGAGTACGCGAGCCATCCGGAAAGTTTTTCGCGTTCGAGTTGTCGTACCAGGACATCGACACCGTACGAGCGTCCCGTGATCGCGATAAACTCGTCGCCGCTCACCGACGGGTCGTTGGACAGATTCGTGGACGGCAAGTGCGCGTACGTCTTGTTCCACGCTTCGATGCGCACAAATCGCGACGTGTTGAGCCATCTCTCGCCGCCAACGCTCTCTTGCGTCGCGCGCGCGACCGGCGTGTTCCGATCACTCGCCAGCCAAAAATCAAAGATGCGTATCGGCGCCTGCTCATTTCGTAACGACGGCGTCCACTGCGAAGTCACCCCGCCACCGATGGTAAACGCCAAATCGGGGTTGGCGAACCACTTGAGCGACATGCGTGGCGACGCTCCGGTCCATCCGGTGCCAGTGACGGTTTCCGCCCGTACGCCCAATCGCGCCGAAACGTTCGACAAGCGCACCGTGTGATCGACGTACACCGAAGTCGCCGACGGATTTTCGCGAATGCGCAAGAACTCGTCGGCTCCGGCCCCCGACGCTTGCACGTCATACCGAATGCGATAGGTCGAGAATTCGTAACCAAGCAACGTCTCGTGTCGACCGCTAAATCGCGCGACTTCGCCCCACGCACGCGCTTCGGTCACTCCATTTTTCAGCGACAGCGATCCGGCACCAACATCGAGATTCGTCGTGAAAACGGTGCGCGACACGCGCTGCATCACACGCGCCGAGTCTCCGCCAAGGAACGAACGCAACGGCTGCGTATAGGCGACCCCCAGCACGCTGTTGCCCCAATCAAAATGCAGCGCACCGCTTCCGGGTGTGGTGCTGTCACCAAACGCCTCAATCGACGGCTGAAAGACGTCGTTGCCGTAGTACGCCGTCGCCGACAACAGTCCGTTGTTGCGAAAGCGATGCTGTACGTGCGCTTGCGCGTCGGTAAACCAGTACGGCAACTGTTTGTCGGAAATCAGTGCCACGAATTTGTCAGCGTACGTGCGTCGCGCCGCGATACTCCATGCCGTTGTACCGTTCAGCGTGCCGCCCAGCGCCACCGTGCTCGCCAACACCGACACGCCAACGCTGCCGTGCACGCCGCTGCGCTCATCGACGCGCGGCACAACACTCAGTACGCTCGATAGCCGCGTTCCGTATCGCGCGGGAAATCCGCCCGGCAACAGTTCAAACTCGCCGACGGTCTCGTCGATAAACGTGCCAAATAGACCGCCCAAGTGAAACGGATTGTAGATCGGATATCCGTCCAGCAGCACGAGATTTTGGTCGCTCTCGCCGCCCCGTACATTGTATCCCGCGGTGAAATCGTTGGTCGCGACAACGCCGGGAAGCAGTTGCACAACTCGCAACACGTCCGGCTCACCAATCACAGGCACGCGCTTGAGCACGTCACGCGTAACGGTCACGACGCCGAGATTGGGGGAAAGTCGAAACTGTTCGCGTTCATTCGCATCAGCCTGCACACGGACGGTCGCCAACTCGGGCGCGGCCGCGTTCAAAGACACATCAAGGGTCGAAATCTCGTTCGCTCGAATCACAATAACGCGCGTCTCGGACGCGTAGCCCACGCGCTGCACGCTTACGGTCGCGATGCCCACAGGCAGTCGGGTCACGACATACCGGCCGCTGTCGTCCGCTTGCGCGCCCAGTCGCGTCCCTTGAATGCGGATCGTCGCCGCCACAACGGGCGCGGCCGTCGCGGCATCGCGCACACGACCTCGCAACTCTCCCACCGAGTCCGCGCGCTGCGCCGGTGGTTGGGTCGCCAGCAGCAGTCCCACCAAAACACAATGCATGTACGTGAGGAATCGCGTGCGCGAAGGTAATTTGTCAGTCCGGACTAACGGTCACCTTTCTCACACGTGCGATGACTGTGCGCCCAACATCCGATGGAGACGAAAATCGCCATCCCTTTGTTCCACTGCAATTTGCGCCGCGCTCGCTCGAGCAATCGCGGACAGACGCCGACGCATTCTATCACACCATGCAGGCGCGGCGCACCACAAGGCACTTTTCGTCGAGGCCGGTGCCCCGCGACCTGATAGAACTCGCGATTCGCACCGCCGGAACCGCGCCCAGTGGCGCGCATCAGCAGCCATGGACCTTTGTTGCCATCGCCGACGCCGACTTGAAAGGACGTATGCGTGCTGCTGCCGAGGTGGAGGAGCACGCCTTTTATAATGGCCGGGCGCCGGATGAATGGCTCGAAGCACTCGCACCGCTCGGCACCGATGAAGTCAAAACGCACATGACCGACGCACCCTGGGTCGTCGTGCTCTTTCGGCAGGCCTATGGATTTCGCGCGGATGGCAGTAAGCGCCCGTATTACTATACCGAGGAATCATGCGGCATCGCCGCCGGGCTGTTCATCGCCGCGATTCATGCCATGGGACTGGTCACACTCACGCACACGCCAAGCCCCATGGCGTTCTTGCGCGAGCTATTACAGCGTCCGGTCAATGAAAAGCCAATGCTGGTGTTGCCTGTCGGATACCCGGCGGCCGATGCACGTGTGCCAGACATCTCGCGCAAATCGTTGGAAGAGATTGCCGTATTTCGCGAGCGGTAGGAGACAATGCAGGGAGGGCTAAACGTTCCCCCTCCAATTAGCCCTGTAACCCTGCACTGTCCC
>JANXUN010000459.1 GCA_025356185.1 Gemmatimonadaceae bacterium | reverse complement strand
TGCCGCGCTCGGCGCCGACGTCATCGACGCCGATGTGCTCGCGCGCGAAGTCGTCGCACGCGGCACTGCGGGATTCGATGCGGTCGTGGACTACTTCGGAGCGGCGGTCATCGCGACCGATGGTTCGCTCGATCGCTCGGCGCTTCGGACTCGCGTCTTTCGCGACCCGGTTGCGCGATCCGCACTCAACGCGATCGTGCACCCGTCAGTTGCGCGGCTGCGCGATCAACGATTCGCCCAAGCCGCCGCGCGCGGCATCGCGGTGGTGATCGCCGACATTCCTTTGCTGTTCGAAGTGGGACTCGAGCACGCATTTGACGGCATCATCGTCGTCGACGCCGCCGAGTCGGTCCGCCATGCCCGACTGATGCGAGACCGTGGTTTGTCGGCTCGCGACGCAGACGCGATGCTTGCAGCGCAGTGGCCCAGCGAGCAAAAGCGTGCCGGTGCGACGTGGGTTATCGACAACGACGGGTCACTAGCCCAGCTTGAGGCACGCGTACAACTGGTGTGGTCCGCGATCTTGGAGCGCGTCGCCCATCGTCGATCGGCGACGGGCGCGTCCTGAATCCCGATTTTCTTTCGGAGTAGACTGTGTCGAACATCCCAGCATCACTGCGTTACACCAAGGATCACGAATACGTGAAGTCGACCGATCAGGCGCATGTGGTCGCGATCGGCATCACCGATTTTGCGCAGGGCGAGCTGGGCGACATCGTGTATGTGGAGCTTCCCAAAGTCGGCGCGACCTATGCGATGCACGATGTTTTCGGCACTGTCGAAGCGGTCAAGGCGGTCTCAGAGCTGTACATGCCGGTGGCCGGCGAAGTCGTGGAAATCAATGGACGGTTGGACGGCGAGCCGGCGTTGATCAACACCGATCCGTACGATGACGGATGGATGATCAAGGTCAGGGTGCCAGCGGGCGGAGATGCGGGGCTGATGAGTGCGGCCGACTACACGGCGCAACTCGGGGAGTAAACCGCTTTAGGTTTTGGGTTGTGGGTTTGGGTTTTGGGTTGTCAACAAAGAGGGCCGCGATATCTCGCGGCCCTCTTTGACTTGTGTACCGAAAACTCATGACTCCAACCCAGAACCCAAAACCCAAAACCTAAATCAGCCTCTCAAGTCAACTAGTTGGCCGTGTTCGCGCGCGTTCAGAAACTATTCTCCCCGTCCGTCGCTGTCGCGTATTCCTCAATCGGCGGGCACGCGCACACCAAATTCCGATCGCCGAACGCGCTCTCAATACGACCAACCGTCGGCCAGAATTTGCGATCGCGCGTCCACGCCGTTGGGTACGCCGCGTGCTCACGCGAATACTTTCGATTCCATGCATCGCTGATGACATGCGCGGCCGTATGTGGCGCGCGCTTGAGTGCGTTGTCGTCGCGATCTGATTCACCGCGTTCGATCGCGGCGATCTCGGCGCGAATACCCAGCATGGCTTCGCAAAAGCGATCGAGCTCTGCTTTCGATTCACTTTCCGTCGGCTCCACCATCATCGTGCCGGCAACGGGAAACGACATCGTGGGCGCGTGAAATCCGTAGTCCATCAAACGCTTCGCGATGTCCTCGACTTCGATGCCGCTGGTTCCCTTAAAAATGCGTGTGTCGAGAATGCATTCGTGCGCGACGAGTCCGTGTTGCCCGCGATACAACACGGGAAACTGTTTTTCCAAGCGTTTCGCGATGTAGTTCGCGTTCAAAATCGCGACTTTCGTTGCCGTCGCGAGCCCTTCTCCGCCCATCAAGCGAATGTAGACGTACGAGATGGGCAGAATACTCGCACTGCCCCATGGAGCTGCCGACACGGGGCCGATCGCCGATGCGCCGCCCGTCGTAATCACAGGATGCGTTGGCAGAAACGGCACGAGTTGCGGCGCCACACCGATCGGTCCCATCCCTGGACCGCCGCCGCCGTGCGGAATGCAGAACGTCTTGTGCAAATTCAAGTGGCACACATCGGCCCCAAGATCACCGGGACGCGAGACTCCAACCATCGCGTTCATGTTCGCGCCGTCCATGTACACCTGGCCGCCGTGTTGATGCACAATCGCGGTGATCTCTTTGATGCTCTCCTCAAAGACGCCGTGCGTCGATGGATACGTCACCATTAAGCAACCAAGATTTGACGCGTGTTCGGCTGCTTTCGCGCGCAAGTCCGTGAGATCGATGTTGCCATTCGTGTCAGTCTTCACAACAATCACCGAAAATCCCGCCATCACGGCACTCGCCGGATTTGTGCCGTGCGCCGACTGCGGAATGAGACACACGGTCCGATGGTGATCATTGCGCGCGTGATGATATGCGCGAATGACCAGCAGTCCCGCATACTCACCTTGCGAGCCCGCATTCGGTTGCAAGGAAATTCCCGAAAACCCCGTAATCTCCCGCAACATCTGCTCCAGCTGTTTCAGCATTTCATTCGCGCGCTGGATAACCGGTGCAGGTAACCCGGCCAGTTGGGCTACGTGGATGCCATAGGATTGGTCTGAGCCTCCAGGCACAATCTTGTGCAGGAAGACCACCTTGCCCCCAGCCTCGGTGACAG
>JANXUN010000441.1 GCA_025356185.1 Gemmatimonadaceae bacterium | reverse complement strand
CTTCTCAATCGTCACCTTCGACTTCTACCAGATCGTGTTGTTGAAGAGCGGCGGCTAACGCGACGCGGCGGAAGATCTCAACTTGCTGCATGTTGCCCGAGAGCCGCGCGGAATCCATCCGCGCGGCTCTCGGGTTGCTGTGGGTCGGTACGGATGACGGTCTTGTGCAGGTGAGCGAAGACGGTGGCAAGAACTGGCGGCGCATTCGTGGACGGCGGCAAGCAATACACGCAACTCAAGGGCGGCATGCCGGTGACGCAGGTGCGTGATTTGACGCTGCACAAGCGCGAGAGTGATTTGGTGATGGCGACGTTTGGCCGCGGCTTTTATTTGTTGGATGACTATTCATCGTTGCGCCAGATCACGCCGCAATCGCTGGCCGAGTCTGCGCGGTTGTATCCGTTGCGTCACGCGTATGCGTTTACGCCGGGTGGCTTAGCACCGGCGGGTGCGGCGGGGACGTTAGCGATCAGCGGGAATTTCAACACGCCAAATCCGCCGGTGGGCGCGTGGATTACGTATAGTGTGAAGGACACGCTGGCGACGGGCACGAAGTTGGTGCTGAACATTGCGGATAACAGTGGGAAGCAGGTGCGTCGGTGTGAGTTGGATAGGACGCCGGGGTTGCGGCGGATTACGTGGAATTTGAATACGGATCCGCAGGTGGTTGTTGTGAGTAACGACACGACTGCGGCCGCGCGTGCGAATGCGAATGCAAACGCGAATGCAGCTGCGGGTGCGAACGCGGGTGCGAACGCGGGTGCGAATGCGGGTGCGAATGCGGGTGCGAATGCGGCGGCCGGTGCGGCGACGAACAGTGCGGCACCAACGCCTGCGGCAACGCCGGGAACTCCGGCTGCACCAGCGTTGCAATCGTGTTTTCTCACCGCGGGACCTAGTGGCTTTGGTGGGGCCGGCGGCGGGCCGGGCGGCGGTGGCGGGCCAGGCGGGCCCGGTCGCGGTGGTCAGCCGCAGCGAGTACCGTCAGGATTGTATCGCGCGTCGATCGGCACGTTGGTTGGGACAACGTTCACACCGATCGGGCCGTCGCAGACGTTCAGTGTGTTGCCGTTGTTGCAACCGTGATTTGACGCTGATGTAAATCGTGGTTGACGGCCGCTACCCTGCGCGTTTCTTTCGCGCAGGTTTTTGGCGTTCGGCGACCTGAGTCACGTAACTGCGCAGGACCGCGTTGATCCGTGTTTGATATTTGGGCCCGGTCGCACAAACCAATCAATGACATCTGTATCGAGTCGAATCGAAATTGCTTGTTTTGATACCGGCACCACGATGCGCGCGTTTTGCCAAAACTCGTCGGGAATGTTGCGCAATTCGGGAGGAGAGGTGCGCGCAATGTCCGCATCCGAAACACGCCGTAACACGATTGTTGCAGCACACAGAAACGAGGATGGCACCGAGCGGTTTCGTCGCGAACCGCAGGGCGAACGTGTGCATGCCCGACCGCACTGTTCCGGTGTATCGCTCGGGCACCGACATGATAAGATCAGATGCGCGCGCGACCGCGAGTGCCGCAGAGAATCCGGCAGAGCGTCGGACATTCAGCGCAGGCGGCGGGTGAACGGATCAGGGACTAGGCGAATCTACCGCCATTTGCGTGCTTCGATATCATGGTGCGCGATGTCTCCCCAGGTTCGTTCCGTTGCTTACGCGATGAACATGGCTTGTAGGACGCCGAGAATCTTTGTCATCGTCGCCGCGGTCAGCGAGCCCAATTGTTTGCCGAGACGTTCATCGTCGACCGTACGTATTTGGTCGAGAATGACATGTCCGTTCTTGCCGCCGAAGCGACAGGCGACGCGAAACGGATACGGATGGCTCCCGCTCGTGAGCGGGGCGACAATGAAGGTGCCCATGTGCGCATTGAGTTCATCCGGCGACACAATCACGCACGGCCGTGTTTTTCGAATCTCGCGGCCTCGCGTGGGATTCAGTTCGACAAGGAACACATCGCCGCGTTTCACTGGCGTGTGCGTCACCACGTCCATTCCTCATCATCGAACTTCGTATTGGTGGGTGGATCAATCAGCTTTGAGCGTCCGTACTTCGCGGCAGCCTCCGCCCATCCGGCGCGCGGAGCCTGGACGGCGGTGATGATGAGCGCGCCCGCTTGCGCGCGAATTTCGACCTCGTCGGTGAGGCCGGCCTCTTCGAGTAGCGGTTTGGCCAGCCGGAGGCCGCGGGAATTGCCGATTTGAACCAGTCGTGCGCGCATCGCGAGTTTTGAAGGAGTGTAATTACAAAGTAACTACACGCTGGGTGGTGCGCCAGACCGACATCGTGCGCGAGCTCCGGTATCAGCTGCCGTCTTTGAGAGTCCGTTACGCCGCAACCTCGACATACGCGGCGGACGTGCTTCGTACTGGAATGGGTAAGCCGGTCTCTCGAAGTCCATCGACATGCAGCGTGATCGCTTCCCGCATGTCACGTTCGACGTCGGCTTGCGACGCAGCGGCGGCCATGCAGCCCGGCAGATCCGGTGAGTACGCGGAGAAGCCGGTGGCTGTCGATTCGATGATGATGAGATAGCGGTCCGCACGCCGGGATTGCGGCGGATTACGTGGAATTTGAATACGGACCCGCAGCCGGTTGCGGTGAGCAACGACACGAGTGCAGCCGCGCGTGCGAATGCGGCGGCGGCGGTGCTGGCGGCGGGCCGGGTCGCGGTGGTCAGCCGCAGCGTGTACCGTCGGGATTGTATCGCGCGTCGATCGGCACACTTGTTGGGACGACGTTCACATCGATCGGGCCGTCGCAGACGTTTAGTGTGTTGCCGCTGTTGCAACCCTGATTGACGCGGATGTAAAACGTGGTTGACGGCCGCTACCCTGCGCGTTTCTTGCGCGCAGGTTTTTGGCGTTCGCTGATCTGAGTCACGTAACTGCGCAGGACCGCATTGATGCGGGTTTGATATTTGGGACCGGTCGCGCGAAACCATTCAATGACATCTGTATCGAGTCGAATCGAAATCGCTTGTTTTGATACCGGCACAACGATGCGCGCGTTTTGCCAAAACTCATCGGGAATGTTGCGCAATTCGGGAGGAGAGGTCCGCGCAATGTCCGCATCCGAAACGCGCCGCAACCGCGCGAGATTTGCTCGGCCTTGTGACGGCGATGCTTTACGGCTGGCTGGCTTCGATGATTTCGGCATAACGACAACGCTCCTTTCGGTTGCTCAGCCGGGCACTGATGATGCGACGCACGATTTCACGCGCGCCGCCAATTGAATCGTTGGTTAGGCGATCTGTAAACACGACGGTTAAGCGCACGCCTTCAGCGACGCCGAGCGCAATCATCCGCCGCTCACCATAGTCACGTCGAGTGTCATCAAATTCTACGTGCGGCGAACTAAAGACGAGCGCCGCAAACTCGAAATCGAAGCCACGACTGGCGAAGTTCTCCTCGCTTTTGTGCGGATCCCAGTCGAATGTCATTGAAAACTACAATTGTATATACAGAAAGGCAAGCGGTTTCACGATGTCGTCGATGTGTGTTCTGTGTCATGGTCGTTTTGGTACACAGGAACGAGGATGGCACCGACGATTGGTCGATGCAATGATCATTTTATTGCGGTTTCGCATAGCGATTCGGTCACCTCGTTTTGAGGAGAATCGCTCCCGCGATCGCTGAGCGATAGCGTTCAGCATGCACGCTCGAACTGACTTTTCAGTGCGGATAACTCGAAAGCAGGATTTCTGACGTAGATGACCGCACACTGTGCTTAGCCATCTAACGCGATAGCGTTAAGCGGGCGGTCCAAATAAATCAGCGCGCACCGCTCGCGCTCCGCGCGGCGCCGCCAACGGCAAAACCCAGTCCGACGCTACTTCTTTCGCAGCACCCACGTCGTCATCGATCGCAGATTCTGCACAACGGTTGTTTTGATCGGGTCGACGAGGTCAGCGCCAAGCTCCGTCGTAACCTGCATCAGCATCGCCTCGTCGACTAGAAATCGTTCGGTGCCGTCTGCCAATGCGAACCAGCGATCATGCAGTTTTCGCACTAAATGCTCGGCGCCGATCGTGGACGCAAGTCGACAAAAGAAAAGCCCGCCCGGCTTCAGCGTTCGCCAGCAGCCGCGCAGCATCGCGCGAAAATGATCGTCGTCACGCGCGAAGTGCAGCACCGTGTTGACGATGACGACATCGGCGAAGTGATCCGGAAACGAATGTGCTTCAACAGATTCGACGCGGAAGTTGTCCGCCGGTAGCTGCGGCGCGAGGCGGCGCACGGCGTCGATCGCGTGGCGGTCGAGATCGACACCAAACACCTCGTACCCTTCGCGCAACAAGTACACGCTGTTTCGACCCGTGCCGCAGCCGGCGTCAAAGATCGTCATCCCCTTCGCGACATTGCCGCGCAGCAGCTGATCGAAGAGATAGATGTCGATGGCGCCGAACTGATCTTTGAGTGTCGCGTTGCTCATTGTCAGGGGACGAATCCGCGAATCCAGTGCCAGACGAGTGGACCTGCGATCACGCTCCATACCTTGGTGTCCACAAAACAATCACGGCTTTTTTGCGGGTGACGGCAACTCGAACAACTGTTTCTCCGGTGCCCGCGTGACCTGGCGCGGCTGGGGTGGTGCCAAGGCGCCTTGCGCGGCCATGGGTGTGAGCCAGGACGACAGCCACCAGTGCATGCGTTCGTCTTGATGTAACAACAGAAAGCGCGGTCCTGATCCGGTCATCGCCGAGGCCGTAAAGGGCAGGAACGCACTCTGCCGATAGTTGCCGCGCTCGTCGTAGTAGTCGAGCAGTCGGCCGTATGTGTCGGATGTGATACCGACCAGTACGACAAAGCCGCCGTCGACCACGGCCGCGTCGACAACGATTGGCTGACGCTGTGCGCTGTCGGCTACACCGATGCGTGTGGTGTCATCGATGGCGGTGAGCGCGCGACTGCCGGGTGCGTGCAGTGATGTGATGCGCGGTGTTGCTCTCCCATCCGACGCGTCGGGCGCGCTCACGACAAACACGTTGCGTTCGGCGAGCAGTAAGCACCGCCGGGCATCGCCAGTGCCGAAGCGCAGACGTTGTCCGGTCGCACCGGTAAGGCGATGTCGCCCGAGCAGCGAGTCTTCGCTGGCAATCGCAGTGATCGTGAACGCTTCGAGCGTGCGACGGAGCCCAAGGTTACGCACGTGGAGCAGCGTGGCCGGTGAGACAGTGCACAAGCGTCCGCTGCCGCCGCGCAGCATTGGCAGATCACGCCGAAACATGAATCCACCAATGGACTCACGCATCAGGATGCTGCGCGCGCTGTCGATGACGTCCAACTCTCCATCGTCGGTGACGCGCGACAGTTCGGTTGGTGCTGCGAGGTCGCGCGGGACATCGACGTTGAGCACGGAGTCGACATGCACCGGGCGCGTGGACAGCAAAAAGCCGTGTCGATTGAGCTCAAAGAGCGAAATGCGCGACGGTGACGCTTGCAGCAGTGCAACGGTGGTGTGACTGGCGCGGAACACCCGCGGCACCATTGAGCTGTCGGTGTGTTGCGTGATGTCACTGCGCCACTCTTCGCGCTTGACCGGATACACGGTGCGCGCTGCCAGCGCTGCACGAAGTTCTGGTGGCGCGCCGTTGCTCGCATTGGATGACGTTTGGCTTGTCGCGTTGCCGGTGCGATCGCACGCAAGCACGCTCACGCATGCGACCAGCGCCACGATGCAGTGCGCCACGACGCAGTGCGCCACCACGCGGTGCGCCACCACGCGGTGCGCGATTATCCTCCGCACACGTTCCAAGTCACTACCGTGTCGTCATTGCAGCGATACGGACAGAATCCGCAGTTGCGGCCGCCGATGTTGCTGCACGCGCCATAGCCCGGCACGCGTGCCAGACGCGGGCACGTCTTGGTTTGTGTTTGAGTGGACACCGGCATGAGCAGCAGGAGTGCGGACAGCAGCGCACGACATGTGAGACTCGATGTGACGCGGAAGGTCAAATTGGCGCGGAGCGCGAGCGTGATGGTCATGCCATGAATTACAATGATGACGATGCGTCGGCAAGGTTCGACGAGTCGGCACGCAACACGAACTAACGATC
>JANXUN010000414.1 GCA_025356185.1 Gemmatimonadaceae bacterium | reverse complement strand
GCCGCCGGCGTTCGCCAAAATATCTGGAATGACGAAAATGCCCTTCTCATCCAAAATCGGATCGGCCGCCGCCGTGGTCGGTCCGTTAGCACCTTCACAAATAACCTTCGCGCGAATCCTCGGCGCGTTCTTGGTCGTGATGACGTTTTCGAGAGCGGCAGGTACCAAGATGTCCACTTCGAGCGTCAACAGGTCTTCCGCGTCGATGACATCAGCACCCGTGAATCCCTCCAACGAACGGTGCTTGTTCACATACGCGATCGCCGCGTCAACATCGATGCCCTTCGCATTGTGAAATGCGCCAGCACGATCGCCGATCGCGATGACTTTGCACCCTTCACGCACAAGCAACTTCGCAGCAATCGATCCGACGTTGCCGAAACCCTGTACGGCAACCGTGGCACCTGCCATCTCCAGCCCAAGATGTTGCATCGCTTCGCGCGTGACGAGCATACATCCCCGCCCCGTCGCTTCTTTTCTGCCGAGCGATCCGCCCATCTCGACAGGCTTGCCCGTCACGACCGCGTTTTCTGTGCGACCGACGTGCATCGAGTAGGTGTCCATCACCCAGGCCATCACGCGCTCGTTCGTGTTCACGTCCGGCGCGGGGACATCGGTGTCGGGACCGAGCAATGAGATAATGCCTTTGGTGTAGCGTCGCGTGACCCGCTCTAACTCACCGACGCTCATGCTGAGCGGATCACAGATCACGCCACCCTTCGCACCGCCAAACGGCAGATTTACCACCGCGCATTTCCACGTCATCCATGCAGCGAGCGCCTTCACCTCTTCAAGCGTGACCGCTTTGTCAAACCGAATGCCGCCCTTCGCCGGCCCGCGTGACGTGTTGTACAACACGCGATAGCCCGTAAACACTTCAACGTCGCCATTGTCCATCGTAACAGGAACGGACACGATGAGCTGCTTTTCGGGATTCCGAAGGATCTTGTAGATCCCGGGTTCGAGATCCAGCAACTCGGCCGCGCGATCAAAGCGCGACATCATCGCTTCAAACGGGTTTTCTTCGTTGAGAAAACGATCCTTGTCGGGGCGGACGATGTTGTCCGTCGGCAAGCGTAAGAGATCGAGAGCCATTGAGACTGGTTTGAGGCCGGGTTATCCGGCGGTGGGAGCTGCGGCTACGCGCGCCGTCAGCAGCCGCGTCAGCACGCGGTCAATCGCCTCGGCGCCACGATCAACCACAACCGATTGTGAAAGATACCAAAGTGGCGTCGCTTCGCGAGGCCACAACGGTGCAAGCTTGACGGCGTCCTTAAGAGTGCAAATGACACCCGCCGCGCCTGTGGCACGCTCGGCGAGGGTCTTCGCATCGGCTGCGGTGAACCGATAGTGATCGGGAAATTGCGAGATCGACGTCACCTGTGCGCCGAGCCCCAGAATCTGTGTTTCGAACGCGACCGGATTCGCGATGGCGCTCACAAGCACCACCGTCCGACCTTTGAGCCATGTCGGCGGGTGATCGAACGTATTTGCGCGCGGACCGCCCCGCTCGCGGGGTGAGAAACCATCGCGGGGAAGCGCCGCCGCCAAGCGGAGCGCTCCCGGTTGCAGTCGCATTACGGCGCACGGGACGTCTGGTGCCGCTCGTCGAACGGCAGCAAGCGCCGCCTCGACGTGTCCGTCGGACGCTGCTTTGACAGTGACAATGACTAATGAGGCTCGCCCAAGCGATGACATTGGTTCACGAAATGGCCCCGCCGGCAGGAGCAGCGCGCGGCCTGTCCATTGATCTGCGCTCACCAGCACGATATCTGCGACACGGCGAACCTGTCGATGTTGAAACGCGTCATCGAGAACAGCGCAGTTCGCTCCCCGCGTTCGCGCAATGACAAGGCCATTTGTCCGATCGGGCGACACCACTACCGGCGTCTCGGGGTTGATCAGCGAATGCACGCGCCATTCATCATCACCGACGCCGCGCATCACGATGGCCGGACGGGCGCCGCGCGATTTGAGTTGACCGATGCACCATGCGGCAACGGGAGTTTTGCCGGTGCCACCCACCGTGAGGTTGCCGATCGATATCGCTGGCAACGCGGGCGCACGTGTAATGGACGCATCGAACGATCGATTTCGACGCGCGACTATACGTTCAAATGCCCACGCGATTGGCGCGAGCACTGCGCGTGCGCTGTGCGCCGCTACTGAACCACCAGTCCACACCCAGTCCACGAACGCGCGTGCAACGCTCACGCCGCCGCATCCGTGGCAGCACCCGCACCAGAGCGTGCGACGCCGAGCGCGCGCACCCTTAGCAAATCTTCAGCCATCACTTCGGCGAAATGCGGCGCGAGCAAAGACACCGAGCGCACGTCGTCCGCGTCGACTGTCCGCGGCACGCCATACAGCACCGTGACACGCGCAAAGGGCTTGGGAAGCTCAAAGACATCCCATGTCGAAAAACGCCACGCACGATCGATGTGTACGACGATCGGCACGATAGCGACCGCCGCGCGAAATGCAATAACGAGTGCACCGGGTGCAAATTCATGACGCGGACCGCGTGGGCCGTCCGGAGTAATTGCGACATCGGCACCTTCGCGCAACGCTTGCACTGCGGCGAGCAACGCGCGTGCACCACCACGAGACGACGAACCGCGGATCGCAAAGAGTCCAAATCGCGCGACGAGATGTGCAATAATCTCGCCATCGCGATGTTCGCTAATGATGACCCCGGTGGGTGGCTGGTGCACCCACAGAACCGGCAACATTTGACCGTGCCACAACGTGAACACGGCGCGGGGATCCGAAGGGGCGCGCTTCAAAAACGCATCCCGTCCGTACACTCGGACGCGCCACGTGCGGCCGAGCGCAAAGATCAACCACCCCGCGAGGCGAATTATCCATCGGGTCCGCCAATCCAGCGGCGTCGCTTCGCCCGACGACGTCACGCGAACAGTCCGATGGCCATGTCCGCGACGCGTCGCGATGCGCCGGGAGTGCCGAGTCTCGAGCGCACCTCGGCGAGCCCGGTCAACGCGGCGAGACGAGCGGAATTTCCGCTGCTGAGCAACGGCGCCAACGCATCCGCAACCTCAGTCGGCTGCAGTGCGTGTTGCACAAACTCACGAGACACCTCGCGTCCGGCGACAACATTCACCAATCCGATGTGCGGAATTTTTACCACGCGACGCGCGATGCGATACGTAATCGGATTGGTACGATAGCCGATCACGTGCGGCAGATCTGCGACTGCGGCCTCCAGCGTGGTGGTACCGCTCTTGAGAAGCCCCGCAGTCGCTGCACGCAATACCGTGAATGAATCGTCGTGTACCAGTGGAAACGGGCAGGCGCTCGCGTCAATGCGCACGGTCGGCGCGACACCGAACACCACGCGCAAGCCAGGGCGACGGCGTTGCAATTCTTGCGCGGTCGCGACAAACGGAGCCAAATGCCTCTCCAGCTCTGCGCGACGGCTACCAGGAAATACCGCGAGAATTTCGCCCGAGTCGGGCAGTCCAAGGGCAGCGCGTGCCTGCGCTTGTGATGGAAGGTTAAGAGCGCGATCAAGCAACGGATGACCCACGAACGTTGCGTCGATGCCATGTTCGCGGAGCAATGCCTCTTCAAACGGAAGAATGGGCGCTGCTTTGGTCACCAACTTCGCGAGCGCAGGCAGCCGATCGGCGCCCCACGCCCACACTTGCGGAGTGATGTAGTACAACACGGGCACTCCAGCCTCGTGTGCAATCCGCGCCACCTTTAAGTTGAATCCCGGGTAGTCCACGAGCACAACGAGCCCCACGCCGCCGCTCGCGATGCGCGCGCGCAATCGACGCAGGAGCGCCCAATGTTTTGGAATGTGCGCCAGTACTTCTACGAAACCCATGACCGCCAAATTCTCAACGGGTTCAATGATCTCGACACCCGCGCGCGTCATATGTCCACCACCGATGCCCGCCATGTGAATATCCGGTCGCAGCGCGCGAATCTCCTCAGCAACCTTCCCCGCATGCAAGTCGCCAGAGGCTTCCCCGACGACAAACAGAATTTCACGCATTCGCGCGAATCTTTGAGTGCGCCGACTCAATAGCCGCAACAATGCGCAACGCGGAGTCGAGCGCATCGCGTCCTTCTGCGCCGGTGACAGCAATCGGCTGCGTGCCCATGATCGCGCCGAGGAACTGCGCGAGTTCTAAGCCAAGCGGTTCGCCATCGGGTGCGTTTAGTTCAATGCGCTCTACAAAATCTTCGACCGCACGCGGCGCACGAGCCAGTTGACGCGGATCAAAGTCTGCGCGCAAGCGGAAATATTCGCCCGTGCCGCTCGCTAAATCGAGCGACAAGTATCCGCTATTCTGAAAAATGCGCAACTTGCGAACACGCTCGCGCGACACGCGACTCGCCGTAATATTGGCCACGGCACCGTTCTCAAACGTGAGGCGTGCATTCGCGATATCGAGCTGCGGCGTAAGCACGGGAATGCCCATCGCCTGAACATCGCTCACGCGCGACGCAATCAGCGTGCGCACGAGATCGAGATCGTGGATCATGAGATCGAGCACCACCGCGACGTCGGACCCTCGCGGATTGAATGGCGCGAGCCGATCGCTTTCGATAAATCGCACACCATCGACGTATGGCATCGCCGCACGCACCGCGCGATTAAATCGCTCAACGTGCCCAACTTGCAGTACCACTCCCACTGTGGCGGCCAAATCAATCAGTTCGTCCGCTTCGGCGAGCGTCACAGTGAATGGCTTCTCGATGAACACATGCTTGCCAGCGAGCAGCGCGTTTCGCGCGACGGCATAGTGCGCAGTCGTTGGCACGACGATGGACACCGCATCAACATGTGAAAGCATCGCATCGAGCGACGTGAACGTCGAGACCTGCAGTTGCGCAGCAACTTCCGCCGCGCGCGCCGGATTCTCATCAACAAATCCCGCAAATCGATCGCCACTCAAATCGCGCAAAATGCGGACGTGATGAATGCCGAGTCCGCCGGCACCAATCACACCGACGCGTGGCGCCGAGGCGCCACTATATGCGCGACGCTCCACACGCTCGCTCAGAACGCAACTCCGCGTTGACTCGTCTCGATGAACTCCAAAAACTGTCGCACTTCGACAAGGTCCGCACACTCAGCACGAGCGCGTTCAATCCCCTGCGATAAGTTGAGCTCGGAACGAAAACAATGACGATACGCCCGCTTCAGTTCTGAAACGACCGCCGCATCAAACCCTTTGCGTTGCATACCCACGCTATTGAGGCCAAACAACTTCATCGGGTTACCGACGGCGCGGACAAACGGTGGAACGTCAGACGTCACGCGTGTGAACCCGCCGACAAAGGCATGTCGCCCCACACTTCCGAATTGATGCACGCCGCTCATCCCGGCAATGGTCGCATGATCGCCGATCACCACGTGTCCACCCAGCTGCGATGCATTCGCAAGGATTACATGGTCGCCGACCGTGCAATCATGGCCCACGTGCGAGTACGTCATGAGAAAGCAGTGCTTCCCGACGGTCGTCGTCAGTGAGTGCGCCGTGCCTCGGTTGACAGTGACGAACTCGCGCAACTCCGTGTCGTCGCCTATCTCGACCCACGTCTCCTCGCCCCGATACTTGAGATCTTGCGCGTCTCCGCCCACGATCGATCCCATGCCCACCTTTACACGCTGTCCGAGACGCGCGTTGCGTTGAATGGTCGCGCGTGCCGCGATCACGCAGTCGTTTCCAATGGTGCAATCCGGTCCCACCAGGGCCCACGCGCCTACTTCGACATTCTCGCCGAGTTCTGCGCTCGCGTCGACTATGGCCGTCGGATGAATTCGCGGGCTCATCGATCGCGAACGATCGCGGCCATGTCCGCTTCGGTCACCACCAGCCCGTCCACGGTCACGACACCGCGCATCCGGCACGTCGTACCGCGAACCTGCAACACTTCAACTTCGACGCGGAGCTGATCACCGGGGCGCACTGGTCGACGGAACTTGACATTGTCCAACGACATGAAGTACACGACCTTGCTTGACGGATCAGCGATGGTGCGCATGAGCAACATGCCACCAACTTGCGCCATCGATTCAATGATCAGGACGCCAGGCATAATCGGATGCCCAGGAAAATGTCCCTGAAAAAATGGCTCGTTGATCGTCACGTTTTTCAGACCCACCACACGTTTCCCTTCTTCCAGTTCGAGAATGCGATCGACAAGAAGAAACGGATACCGATGTGGCAGCACCTGCATGATGTCTTCGATAGAATACACGGCAGACTCCCGTACGGCATGTTGCACGAGCGCTCGAACGAGTGCGAGCGTCCCGCGATGACTCGGTTTATGAGCACTGATATGTGCGCGAATGCGCGCGCCAGCCAGCACAAGATCGCCCACACAGTCCAACGCTTTATGTCGAACAAACTCGTCTGGCCAACGTAACGTCGTACCCAAAACTTGCGAATCGTCCATCACGACGGCGTTTGCCGTCGATGCACCTTGAATAAGTCCCTT
>JANXUN010000399.1 GCA_025356185.1 Gemmatimonadaceae bacterium | reverse complement strand
CGCCACTCGCCGTGCGCGCCGGAATTGTGAGCGCCAGCAATACTCCCGCAATCGTCGCATGAACGCCTGAGGCGAGCAGGCATCCCCACAGTACGAGGCCGACGGAAACGTACGCCAGCGGCCGGCGCACACCACGTCGATTCATCAGCAGCAAGACGAGCATTACGGAAACTGCCATTCCCAATGCCACCCAGTGAAGCGCGCTGGTATAGAAGAGGGCAATGACCAGCACTGCGCCTAGATCATCGGCGATCGCCAAGGCTGCGAGAAAAACACGCAAGCCAGTGGGAATTTTGTCTCCCAACAGGGCAAGAATTCCTAAGGCGAAACCGATGTCCGTCGCCATCGGTATTCCCCATCCCGGCGCACCAGTACCGTGGTAGTTCACTGCTGCGTACAGTGCGGCCGGCACGACCATGCCGCCCAAAGCAGCCGCGACCGGCAAACATGCAGAGCGGCGCGTTGCAAGTTCGCCGAGAAGCACCTCGCGCTTGAGTTCCAGTCCGACAAGGAAAAAGAAAATGGTCATCAGACCATCATTCACAACGGCATGGAGCGATAGCGTCAATCCAAAGCCCGACGTACCAACTGTGAACGGCAAATTCCACAAGTGAACGTACGAGGCGGCCCAAGAGGAATTGGTCCATATCAACGCGGCGGTCGTGCAGCCGAGCAACACGACGCCGCTCGACGCTTCAGTCGCGAAGAAGCGCTGAAACGGACTGAATACGCGAGTGATCAACGCGTCGACACCGAATACTTGTCGACGAGCTTTTGCACGGTGTTCAGATTGCGCATCGTGACATCGAGCGTGAGCCGTTTCTCAAACTTGACCCACGGTACCTGCGAGTCGGAGAAATTGCCGCGCGTCAGCCAATACATTTCGCGACCGTTCACTGCGAACGCATCATACGTTGTTGTGAGCGCCAACAGTTCGCGCGCAAAGGCCGACGTGTGAGGCGCACGCAAAAATCCCACGTGAATTCGGTGTCCCGCGGCAGCGCTGTCCTGTTTCGAAAACGGCGCGTGCGTTGCAACCGCCGCCAATTCAGTGGCCGTGCGAAGAAACGTCGAGACGTCGTAGCCCAGTGCGTTGTGCAGCATGCGTTCGATACGCTGCTCAAGCGCCGCGGAGTTTGCGTTGACCGCCGCATCAAAAATCACATTGCCGCTCGCAATGAACGTTTCGACGTTTGTGAATCCGTTCTCTTCAAAATGCCCGCGCAAATCCGCCATACTCACACGATGGCCACCGACGTTGATGCCGCGCAGCAACGCGACGTATCGCACTGCCGCGCGCGCCATCATCGCACCTGTTCCGTTGCAGGTTGTGCGGCGCGGAGCAGTGTATCCAAGGCATCGCGTAACGCGATCGCGGCGTCCGGCTGGCCCACGATGTCAGCCGCAGTTGACGGTCGACCAGTGAGCGGCAGCGAGGTCGCGAGCACCACACGTCCCATCATTACGGTGAGCGTTTCCTGCAGCTGAGCGGTGACGTACGGCGAGTACGCTGACACGTTCACGAGCGCTACCGGTTTCTCCATGAATTCTCCGCTGCCGACCACCCAATCGAGCGCGTTCTTGAGCACGCCGGGCACGCCGTGCGCATATTCGGGGCTGGAGATGAGCACCGCCGACGCCTGCTGCAATGCCGTGCGCCATCGTAGGACGGATTCGGGGAATGGCTCGACATCAATATCAGGATTGAATGACGGCAGTTCACCGATCCCTTCAAACACGGTCACGACGCACTCGAGCGGCGCAACAATCACTGCGGCCTGAACAATCGCGCCATTCGATGAACCGCTTCGTAAGCTGCCGGAAATCGCGAGAATATGTATCGTCACAAGGCTCTACTTAGTCTTTGAGGAGCTGGCCAGCCACTGCCAAATGATGCGTGAACAGTCCGCAATCAATCGCTGCGCTACTTTCTGGTCCGGAATATCCCGCGTGAGAATCGCGATCGCGTACGGAGCGCGATCTGACGGATACACCAACCCTGCGTCGTGCATGACGCCCGTGATGGATCCGGTCTTATGCGCGACGCGCGTCCTGGGCGGCAACCCTGCGGGAATCTCGTCGTTAAATGCCTGCGCCTCAAGAATCGACAGCATGTCGCGCGTGCTCGCAGCGTTAGCCACGCGTCCTTGATGCAGTGCGACAAACAGCGCGACGAGGTCGTGCGCTGTTGTGGTGTTGTTGAGCCCCGCACGAAACGCCACGTTGTCCTCAACGCCACGCAGCACTTGCATGCGCGTTGCACCAAAGTCTCGCGTGAGCGCGGTAATATGTTTCGCGTCGAGCAATGCAATCAGCGCGTTCGTTGCGAGGTTGCTCGAATGCGTGATCATGCGTTCGGCGAGATCACGCAGTGGTACCTCGCGCCCAACCCACGTGTACACCGTACTATCGCTGTCGTCACTGGCGTTCAGCGTGTACGGCGAGCCATCGGCAATTGAGACGAACAGGTTTTTCAATGCGAGCGGCTGCGTGGCACGAAGCTTTCCACGCTCAAACTCCTGATACAGCGCAAACAACACCGGCACCTTCATGGTGCTCGCCGCGTGAAACACGGAATCGCCGTCCAGCTGCAGCGCGCGCGTGCTGGCGAAGTCGTGCACGGCAATTCCGACATGCGCGCCAGCCACCTGCGCGATGCGCGCACGAAGTTGCTCGAGTACGGCGCGCGCGTCGGGTGCTTGCTGACTCGACGCCACGGCGACCGGAACTCCAACACTCGCAAGCAGGACAGCACACAGCCTACGCATCGTCACGCCGTTGATAGGGGACCACTTCACCATGCTCCAAAGCACGCTTCAATATGCGAAGGTATGTCGCCCAGCAGAATGTCGATCACTCCTCCCTCCGTTCGCAACCGCCTGTCGCTATGAACCCTCGTCGCTGCATCGCACGCGACGCATAGGGAAATTAATGGCTTGCGTCTGACCGCGATTGACTCCTTCAATACGTGCGATCACAGAGTCTTTCGCGACTCTCCGGTAGCTGATCTGCTGCGGAAAGTCGTGCGTGGGATTGTGGAACACGAGCCCCGTGTCTGAAAGAAGCGTAGCGGGAAAGGCCGCTTCGGCTTGCCCCGATGGAAACGCCACGTACGCCACGGACGCCCTGAGCACTATACCAGAGCAACGCCTCGCCTTCTCGATTTTAAGTGAGTGCGCCGCAGCATAAGCGCTTCGCGCCCGATCCATTTTTCGCGATCGACGCGAACGGCGCGCGCATTACGCTGCGCTGAGCTCGCACGCCTACTCGCCGCAACACGTATCGGCGCAATCGAATCGGCTCTCACGAGCGAACGGCATGCGCTGCCGGCTGCAGATGCACGTGTCGTATCGGCTGTGCCCGCGATGCGACACACGCATGGCATACTCTCCCTTGACGCGCTGTGCGGAACGCTTGGCTGTTCGATGCGCTCGCTCCAGCGACTATTCGCTCGACAGGTCGGTATTTCACCAAAATTGCTGGGGCGAATTTTTCGATTTCAACGTGTGTTCAGTGCGTGGCGCGACGATCCGTCGTCGCTGTCGCGCGTTGCTGCCGAATGCGGATACGCCGATCAGTCGCACCTCACTCGCGATTTTCGCGTCTTTGCAGGACGCGCGCCTGCGGCATTCCTCGCGACACAGCCCGAGTTTACACAGTTCTTTCTATCCGCCCATCCGCAGCGCGCGGAGCGTTAAGAGTTACCGGCTTACGAATTCAGCGCTGCGGTACATCCGATAACTCGGACGAACGACGCAGCGCTTCGAGCGTGGCGTTGATCATCTGCTCGTGCTGCGCGTCACGCGAGATCGCCGCAAATTGATCCAACGGTTGAAATCCATACCACCCGAACTGCGAATGGTTGCCCCCTTCGATGCGCACCCAATGCGCCGAGGCTGGTAGGAACGCGCGATTCGCTTCGGCCTCGGCATACTTCGCCAAGCCGTCGTTCGTCGCGACAATCTTGGTGATTGGAAACGGATACTTGGCCATCGCGTCGCTTCTGGGTTCCGTCGTGCCCATTAACAGCACGCCCGCGACTGTACGCGCCCCCGATCCATTGAGGTCGACGGCCATGCGCACCGCAAGT
>JANXUN010000337.1 GCA_025356185.1 Gemmatimonadaceae bacterium | reverse complement strand
TGGTGATCGATTCGGTGGCCGAAGGCGGACAGAGTTATGGTCCGCGCGCGTCGCCGATCATTCCTTATCTCGGTGATTCGACGCTGTTTGTTGACGGCACATCGTTGTCACTGCTGGTGCTGGATCAAAACGGCAAAGTGGCACATGTGATGTCGGCGCCAAAGCCAGGCGATTTGCGCTTCCTGGCGGGTGGAGCGAGCGGTATCGACAGCAAAGGGAATTTGTTGTATCGCGCCCCAGTGAGCACGTTCAATCGTGCACCCTCGGGACCACCAACGTCGGGACAAGCGGCAACGCCGCAACCCGACTCGGCGTCCATCGTGCGCGCCAACTTTGATCGCCGCACTGTTGACACCATCGGCCGTGTCAAATCGCAGGCGGGTACGCGTACGTCGATTGTGCACGACGCAAACGGCGCCACGCAATTCACGACGATCGTCAATCCGCTCAACTCGGTCGACGAGTGGGCCGTGCTTTCGGATGGAAGCGTCGCGTTTGTGCGTGGTCACGACTACCACATCGATTGGCTGACGGCTGACGGGAAGCTCACATCGACGCCAAAGTTGCCATTCGATTGGAAACGTTTGACCGATGAAGACAAACAGGCACTCATCGATTCGGCGCGTGCGGCGCAAACCACGGCGCCCAAGACGGCATTTGGTGGCGACCACGCCGAAGGTGAAGTGCATACGTTTGGTGGTGCATCGGGCACGTTTGGCGGTGGCGGCGGGGAGGGGCGTATGTCCTCCGCCTTTCACAGCGACGGTGAACGCGCAGGGGGTGCGTCGGCGGCGAGCGCGCCAGGCGGTCCGCCCAAGGTGGCCGCACCCAAGATTGAATTCGTGCCGCTGAAAGAGATCGCCGACTACTATCCCGCGATTCGCCCGGGGGCCGTCAAGGCCGATTTAGACGGCAACTTGTGGGTGCTAACCACCACGACCGCGCAATCGAAGCAGGGCGAGCTGATCTATGACGTGATCAACAACCGTGGCGAGCTTTTTCAGCGCGTGCGATTGCCGGTTGGTCGGAGCATTGCCGGTTTCGGACACAGCGGCGTGGTGTTCCTGATGTTCAAAGACGGCGCCAGCAACGGGTGGTTCTTGGAACGGACCAAGATTTTGAGTGGAGCGCGCGCCACGGATTGAGTTCCGTCTGCCGCCGGGTGCCGCTCTCGCCACGTGAATCCCGCAGTAAACCCTCGTCACTCACGTTGGTGTCGAAACGTGGTGCGGCGAATATGCCGATCGTGTAGTCCTTCCTTGTCACCCCGAGTTGAGCATGTCTTCCCTCCTTTCATTTCGGACGCTCGAGCGACGTGGGCCGTTCGTCGGCGCGATGTTGGTGCTCTCGACCGTCGTCTCGGCACAGCCAGCGGTTCCGATGCGCGATCTGTCCAACCCCGAAGCCACGTCAATGGTCGGCTTCGGAAACATCTTTGGCGTGCGCGCACTGCCCAGCGGCAAGCTGCTGGTCAATGACGGGGTGCGTCGTCAGCTCGTGGTGCTCGACGACAAAATGTCGACACGCACCGTCGTCATCGATTCGGTTGTTGAAGGCGGACAGAGTTACGGTCCGCGCGCCTCGCCGATCATCGCATACTTGGGCGATTCCACGCTGTTCGTTGACGGCACCTCGCTGTCGTTGCTCGTGCTCGATCAGAACGGCAAAGTGGCGCACGTGATGTCAGCGCCAAAGCCCAGTGACCTGCGCTTTCTCGCGGGCGCCGCGAGCGGCATTGATAGCAAGGGAAACCTGCTGTACCGTGCGCCGCTGATCATGAACGCCAATCGATCGTCGTCTGGTCCACCGACACCGGGGCAGGCCACGACAATGCCGGCACCACCGGACTCGGCATCCATCGTGCGCGCAAATTTTGACAGTCGCACCGTCGACACGGTTGGTCGCGTCAAGAATCAGTCGGGAACGCGGACGTCGATGACGCAGGACGGCAACGGCGGCATGCAAATCAGCATGATGATTAATCCGCTCAATACGGTTGACGAGTGGGCGGTGTTGTCCGACGGCAGCGTCGCGTTTGTGCGCGGTCATGACTACCACATCGATTGGCTCACGCCTGACGGCAAGGTCAAGTCAACGCCGAAGCTTCCGTTTGATTGGAAGCGTCTTACCGACGAAGACAAGCAAGCGCTGATCGATTCCGCACGCACGGCGCAAGAGAATGCAGCGAAGAGCAACGCCGCGGCGAAGCCGGGCAGCAACGGTGCAGTCGAAGCAGGCATGGTTGCCGCGATGGCCGGTGGCGGCGGCGCGACCTTCGGCGGCGGCGGTGGTGGTGGTGGTCAGCAGGTGACGATCGTCATGCGCGGCGGCGATGGAGGCGGTGGTGGCGGTGGTGGCGCGCCGATGGTCTCGGGGATGGGTCCAAATGGTGCGATCAAGATGGGGCCGCCCAAAATCGAGTTCGTGCCGCTCAAAGAAATTGCCGACTACTATCCGGCGATTCGCACCGGCGCAGTGAAGGCCGACATGGACGGCAATCTGTGGGTGCTCACCACCACGACCGCGCAATCAAAACAGGGTGAGCTGATCTATGACGTCATCAACAATCATGGCGAACTGTTTCAGCGTGTGCGGCTTCCTGTTGGCCGCAGCATCGCGGGATTTGGTCGCAGCGGCGTGGTATTCCTGATGTTCAAGGACGTCGCGAGCAACAGCTGGTTTCTCGAGCGCACGAAGATTCTGAGTGGGGCGCGCGCGACGGATTGATCACTGCGGTCGCTGGTGCGGTTATCGAGACTCTGCTTTCTGCTTCCAGTCTCAGTTCCGGCTTCCTGCAACCCTCGATAGCGAAACCTCGCGCGCCGTGAGATCTCGCAGTCGAGGGCAGCGGGAAGCAGGAACAGCGACAGGAAGCAGGAGGCAGAGTCTCTTTTAAAAGCGGGCCCGGGTACTACGCCAGCTTGATCGCTTGCCCCGAAATATTTCTTGCCAACGCACTGGTAAGAAACGCGACGACATCCGCGACTGATTCACGCTCAACGTAGTCTTTGTCGTCGCCCATGCTCGCGCTGTTCGCTGCCGTGCGCACTTGCGTCGGCACTACCGCATTCGCGCGCACGCCGTTCGCGCGTTCATCGGCCGCCACCGCGCGCATCATCGTAAGGACTGCGCTCTTCGCCGACGCGTACGCGGCGAGTCCAGCAGGTTTTCCACCGGGCAGCGCGGCGACGCTCCCGAAGTAGACAAAGCTTCCGCGTGCCGCGCGCACGGCGGGCAGAAACGCGCGCGTCGCTCCGTACGCCGTGTCGAGATTGATCATGAATTGTTTGTGCCACTGCGCAGCGTCGCTACTGTCGAGCGCACCCGTCGTTCCAAACCCACCCGCAACGCAAATCACCGCGTGTACAGCGCCGTGAAACTGCGCACGCGTTTGTTCGCGCACTTGGTCCGCGGCGGCCTGCGCCGCGGCCGCGTCAGCGAGATTCGCCACATGCCCCGTCGCGCGGAAACCCTGCGCGACCAACGCCGCTGTGCGCGCGTCGACTTCGGCCTGCTGCACATCGAGCAGCGCCAACGTCGCACCGCGTTGCGCAAATCCGAGTGCGATCGCTTCGCCCACTTGGCCAGCGCGTCCGACGCCGGTGATGACGATTAGCTTGTTGCTGAAGTCGAGCGGGTTCATTGGCTCGTTGCGAGTTGAGGGAACAGCAGGAACTGACTGACACGGATGACACGGATGACACGGATTAACTGCTTTGATACACACGGATACTGCAACTGCAACTGTAACCGCAACGGACTACCACGGATTGGAACGGATTCGACGGAAAGCAACAGATAAATCAAAAATATCTTTTGTGGTATCCGTGTTTATCCGTGCCGTTTCCGTGTCATCCGTGTCCGTCAGTTTTTTTGCCCGATCCGTTGATCCGTTCGTATCCGTGGTAGTCAGTTAACACACCCTAGGCCTCACCGCGCTTTCAGCACTTCACCAATCGCATCGGCTGTCGCGTCGAGACACCGGCGCAATCCGTGCACCGTGTGATCACCCATATGCCCAATCCGAAACGTGCGCGACTTGAGCTGTCCGTAGCCGCTACCAATTACGAATCCGCGCGCCGCGACGGCGCGCACGATGGCGTCACCGGTCAGGCCATCGGGAATGCGAATCGCCGTCACCGTGGGCGAACGCGCACCAGCTGGCGCGACGACCGAAAACGGTTGATACGTCTGCGCCGCTAACGTCGTGACCCACTGGTGCGTCGTCGATGCCATCGCGGCATGTCGCGCCCAGCGCGCCTCGATCGTCTCGGCGGCAATGTGCGCACACTGTTCCGCTGCTGCGTACAGCAACGAGAGCGCCGGCGTATTGGGGGTTTGATTCTTGCGCACGTACTGCTCGAATTCGACCAGGTCAAAATACAAACCGCGTGATACACCGCGCGGTGCATTGGCTAGGAATGACTGCGAAGCCACACCAAACGCGAGTCCTGGCGGCATCGCTAACGCTTTTTGCGAACCGGTCAATACGAAATCGATATCCCACGCGTCCGTCTCCACCGGCGAACCCGCAAGTCCCGTAACCGAATCCACCAGCACAGCAGCACCGTATTGGTGCGCGAGTGTCACGAGCGGTGGCAACGAGGTCAGTGCGCCCGTTGACGTTTCGGAATGCACAACGGTGACCGCCGAAAAAGCGCGCGATGAGAGCAGCATTTCGACGCGTGATAAATCGGCGATCTCACCCCACGGCGTCGTCAACTCCACCACCTCACGTTCGCACGCCCGCGCGATTTGCGCGAAACGTTCGCTAAACGCGCCGTTGATCATTGCGAGAATTGGTCCGGGGGGCGAGCAGCGAATCGCCGCTTCCATCAACCCCGTTGCCGATGAGCTGGACACATACACGGGACGCGACGTACGAAAAATGCCGCGCAACCCAGACTGCAACCCTGCAAACAATGATTCAAATGCGGCGCCACGATGCGGTAACATGGGGCCGCGCATCGCATCCAGCACTTCCTGCCGTACTTCGGTCGGACCGGGCAAAAAGAACGTGCCGAACGTGTCGAGCTCACTCATCTGTCCTCCTCATCTGGCTCTGCAATCGCCAACAGTAACGGCACGAGGTCTACAAAGTCCTCTGCGACCGCATCGGCGACGGCCACGACGGACTCACGCCGCGCCGCGCCTGTATACGCGATAAACTGATCGACGACACCACGCGCAGCAGCATCGGTCGCGCCATCGCCAATCATCACCGTCGGCCGCGGCAAATCCAATTGTGAGATCACGCGAGGCTTTCCTTGCTGGGTTGCCAACGGTTGCGCACCATCCAAGAACACAAACTCGCCATGCGCATTCGCCGACACGCGCACGGCGTGTACGTGTTGCGCTGGTACATCGAGAAGGCGCGCAAGCGGCTCAATCGCCGCGTGCAATCCGCCACTGACGAGCAACACTGTCGTTCCCACCGCATGAAGTCCTTTGATCAGCTGCGCGGCGCGGGGCGCAACCGACGCCAGATACGCCTCAGCGAGCGCGTCCAAGTCAACCTGTGTTGGACGAATGAGTTCGAGTCGATGCGTGTACACCTCCTCGAACGGAATCTCCCCCGCCATCGCCCGCGACGTCAACGCGATGCACTGCGCCGCAACTTCCGCACTGCGGCGCTCTGCAAGCCAATCAATTCCTTCGATCGAGGCGATCGTAGAGTCGACATCGAACACAACCGTCGCAAACCGCGCGGTCCACGCCGTTCCTGTGTTCACAGCACGTTTCCCGGCGCAAGCAGTCCCAACGGATCGAGTTCGTGTTTGATAGCGCGCATCATGCCGAGTTGTAGTGCGCTCGCTTGCATCGGAAGCCATCGACGTTTGAGTTTGCCGATCCCATGCTCGGCGGCCACGGTGCCGCCCATCGCGATGACTTCCCGGAGTGTCGATTCCACCACCGCCTCGATTCGATGCAACTCGGCCGCATCATGCGCGATAAAGTTTTGATGCGGATGTCCATTACCTGCATGACCGTACGCCACCGCTTGCGCGACACCATGCGCGGTGGCGATGGCACGCGCGCGCGTCAACGCCTCATGCAAACGCGGATACGGCACCGCCCAGTCGGTAGACACTTTGCGACCGCCCTGCGCTCGATAGCGTGCACCACGCTCATTCATCGTTGCGGGAATCGCGTGACGAAGACGACGCGCTGACGCCAACGCGCTCGCCGAATCGTATACCCGAATATCGGCGGTGCACGCCGCGTGTGCATCGGCGAGTTCGAGCCACACATCGAGCGGCAGCTCGTCGTCGCGCGCTTCGTCCGCGCCCGTTTCTTCGACGTACACGAGTGCGTGTGCGTCGGGCGCCCACGATGCATCGGTCGCGGCATCACGAGCGATCGCAAAGGCAAGCCCGTCAAAATACTCCAAACAGCGTGGATGGACGCGTGCATCGCGTCGCGCCGCAACCACAAACGCTAACGCGTCGGCCTCGCGGACAAACGGGATCGCAAGCCCAAGCACCTGCTGCGGCAGTGGATGTAACGCCAGTTCAGCCGCCACGATCACGCCGAGTGTCCCTTCGCTGCCGATAAACCATTCAACGGGATCGTGCGTGATCGGATAGCCAACGGTGTTCTTCTCTAACATCGGTCGGCGCAATTCGCGTACGTCACCGTTTGCCAATACCACCGTGAGCGCACGCACATGCGGGCCGGTCGCGCCGTAGCGCAGTGATCGGGCGCCTGATGCATTGCAGGCGATCGCTCCACCGACGGTTGATTCTTCCTCGCTCGTCGGATCGGGCGTGAACAATAGCCCTTCGTGTTCGGCCGCGCGTCGCACGTCGGCGATCAACACGCCCGCATCGACGCGGACGGTGCGTTGAGCGTGATCGATATCCACGTTACGATCCAGCGCACGCAGCGACACGAGCATGCCGTGATCAACAATCGATGCGCCTGTTGTACTGGACTGCGCTCCCGCCGGAGTGACGGCGGTGCGCGTTGCTGTCGCTTCACGCAATAGCTCGCACACCTCATCGTGATCGGCGGGACGCGCGACGACGTCGGCGACGTATTCCAGCCCCGACGCATCGCGCGCATGCGCGCGTCGCACATCGAGGTCGCGCGAAACCGAGATCACCGTCGTGTACTATTCCGAGCGAAACTGCACGATACTTGCCGATACGACATCGGGCAGGGCGAGCAACGCGAGTCGCGTCGCCTCATCGACTACACCGTCGACGGACACCGCCGCCAAGGCATCGCCACCCTGCGCCAATCGTGCTTGATGATACTCGGCGATGTTGACTTTGCGTTCGCCAAGCAGTGTACCGACGCGACCGATAACGCCTGGTACGTCTTGATTGGTGAGAATGAGCAGCGTTTGTTTTGGGTTGACGTCAACGTGAAACGAACCAATGCGTGTAATGCGCGGTGTGCTGCCTTCCGCCGCGATACCGGCAACAGCGAGCGATTGCATGCCGCCGGACAGCGTGACTTCGATCGCGCGCGGATGTCCCATATCGGCAGATTCGCCAACGGACAGCTCAAGGCCGCGCGATTCTGCGAGGCTGCGAGCATTAATCAGATTGAGCCGCTCACTCTCGATGACGCCTTCGAGCACTCCGGCGGCTGCGGCGGCGAGCAGCGTGCCGGCACCACGCGCAAGATCCGGGCCGATGCGAAGCGCAAGTTTGCGGACAGCGCGCATCCCCTGATCGGCTAACACGGCGCGCGCAACAGCCGACGCGCGACGCGCGACCAATAACGCGCTTTGCAGCTCACTCCAGTCGCCGCTGCCCGCAGCAACATTGATGCTGCGCGAGAGATCGTGACGCAGCAGTGCGTCGCGCACGGCGATGCACACGTCGCGCGAAACATTGCGTTGCGCTTCGACCGTGTTGGCGCCCAAATGCGGCGTGAGCAAGACATTCGGCGCGCGTCGTAGTGGATGATCGGCCGGCGGCGGCTCGGCGGTGAACACATCCAGCACGGCGCCGCGAAGCGTGTCAGCTTCGAGCGTTGCC
>JANXUN010000297.1 GCA_025356185.1 Gemmatimonadaceae bacterium | reverse complement strand
ACCCTGCATCGCGAGCGCCTCAGCGAGCGGGCGCCGAAGTCGCGGTGCCATGGATCGCATGTCGGCGGCCGGCGCAATGACCGCTAGCCCGGCGCGAAATTGCGCCGCGGCGTTTACGGCGTTGCGTTGAGCGAGGTACGCCAATCCCGCATTGAGGTACGCCGAACTCAAAAAGTACGGCGAGTCCGTTGGTCGAAGCGCGTCGCGTGTCGCAAGCGCCATGCCGAGCGCGGCGTCCACATCTTTGCGCGCCAACGCATCGTCCACGTACGCACTACTGAACACGGCGCGTAGCGCCAGCGGAAACGCATTCATCGTATCGAGTACTGCACGTCCGCTGGCGAGCGAGACGCGGCGGCCGACTGAATCTCCGCGTAAACTGGCGAGCAACGCATTCGCCTGTGCGGACCACACCTGAAATGTTGCGCGCGCACCGAAGGCCAACCGCAGACGCTCGACGTGGTCGCGCATACGCGTCTCCGCACTATCCGCCCGGCCGAGCACCAGCATCGATTCGATGGCGGCATTGGCGGCCTCTTCGTGTTCTCTCGAGTATTGCATACCAAGTGAATCAGTCATTGCTTCGACCGCGCGTGCACGGCGCAGATAGTCACGTGGGTCGCGAGTGATCCACGATGAGTTAGCCATTCGAATCGCCTCCGCCGACGCGACGACATTCGTCAAGCCTCGCAGCCGACGTTCAATTTCCACCACCTGTGCAGCGAGCGAATCGGACGCGCGCATGTGACCGCGACTGTGCTCTTGCTCGGCGCGCAGCAACAACACGCGCGCACTGAGCGCATTGGTTGGATCCATAGTCATGCCACTGCGCATCGCCGCATCGATCGCTTCGTTCGCGGCATCGGGTCCATGAAAGACCAGCTCAAGCGACGCGAGTTCAAGACTTGCGCGGGCATACTGCTCGCTCGTGCGGCCATAGCCACGGAGGGACAGCGCGCGCGCAGAGTCCAACACAGCGCGTGCGCGCTCGTAGCGCATCTGTGTCGCGTAGTTCGCGCCGAACGCGGTATACAGTCGCGCGCGAACACGATCGTCGTTGGGGAACTCGCGGGAAACGCGCGTCACCGCGCTGTCAAGCAATTGCCCCACCGTACCTGCGGGACCGACGCGCAGCATCGGATCCTGCGAGACGTTTGACGTTCCGCTCATAATGCCGGCCATGAAGTTCGCTGCCCGCTCAGCCCTTGCGGCTTCGAAGCGCAGATTGCGCGACTGCGTCAACGACATAACGCTCACACCGACCGCCGTCAGCAGTACGACGCTGCCGCCGAACACGAGCGTGCGATGGCGTCGCGTGAAGGCCCACGCGCGATAGCCGAGTGTCCCTTGCCGTGCGAGCACACGATCGCGTCGGAGATAGCGAAGTACATCTTCGTTGAGCGCCAGCGCACTGGCGTAACGTCGCGAGGGCTCACGACGCAGCGCGTGCAGTACAATCGCATCAAGTTCACCGACGAGTGCCCTAGACAATTTCGGTGCGCTTTCAAAGCCACGCGCGCGCGCCGCATCGATGCGCGCTGCACGCGCGATTGCACTCGGTACGCGCGGCGACGACTCGCGAACGGCGATCAGTCGGGTAACCGCATCGAGGCCATCAAGCTGGAGTGGCGGCGAACCCGTAAGCATCGTGCACAACAACGCACCCAACGCGTACACGTCGGTTGCGGTTGAGACGACGTCGCCTAACGCCTGCTCAGGTGCCGCGTACGCCGCGGTGAACGGCGACAGCCCCGCGCCGGTCAGCGTGCCCGTTGCGTTGGTGTCGTCAACCAGTTTAGCGACGCCAAAGTCGAGTAGCTTGACTGTGCCCTCGGCGGTGACGAATACGTTGCTGGGTTTGAGATCCCGATGCACAACAAGGCGTTGGTGCGCGTGATGCACGGCTTGACACACCTGTCGAAACAGATCGAGACGTGCTGTCAGTGAGAGTCGATGCGCATCGCAATACGTATCGATCGGCACGCCTTGCACAAACTCCATCGCTAGCCACGGCGCACCGTTCGCGGTGGCGCCACCGTCTACCAGCTGCGCGATGTTCGGGTGCTGCAGCGCGGCGAGGATCTGACGTTCTGAACGAAAGCGTTGCAGCAATACGTGACTGTCCGCACCACGCCAAATCGTTTTAATCGCGACGCGTTGTTGATATTCGGCGTCGTCGCGCTGCGCTTCGTACACCGCGCCCATGCCGCCGTGACCTACGAGGCGCACAATGCGGTATGGGCCGAGACGCTGACCGATCATCGCGGCAAAAGCGTCCTCGGCGCGAGCTACCTCGTCGACGCGAAATGGCGGCTCAAATCCGATCGCGATCGGCGCCGGCGAATCGAAGCGGGTGGAGTGCGACGATGCAGCGGCAAGCATCCGCTCAAGTTGCCCGCGGATCGCGGGCGAGACACTTGCGGCACTTAAGATGGAACGGCGCTCGTCCGCGTTGGCGGCTTCCAGTTCGAACCACACGCTCTTGAGCCGAACCCAATCGTCCGGCGACAAACTTGGCGAGCGGGCATTTTCTTCGGCGCGTTCCTCAAATAACGTCATGTCAGACACGCGCGGAACGTGGCCGAACTCCCGCACGCTGCGGTCGGCGAGTAGTCAATCGTCGGCCAAGCGCGTTTGCAGCCAGACGCGCGCCATAGCCCACTCGCGCGATACGGTGGCCGGAGAAATTTCCAACAGCTCGGCGATTTCGTCGAGCGACAGGCCAACAAAGAACTTGAGTTCGACTATACGCGCCTGACGTGCGTCCAACCGTTCCAACTGCTCAAGCGCGTCGTGCACGACGAGCACATCGAGCGCCGAATCTCCGGTGGTCGTTGCATTGGCGGAGGCGTCGTCCAGCGTCACCAACAGCCCGCGATCGCGACGTGCTGCAGTTGTTCGTCGTGCATGATCCACCAGAATGCGGCGCATAATCTGCGCGGCGATACCGAAGAAGTGTGTGCGATTTTGCCACGGCGCGTCTTGCCCGAGCAGCCGCAGATACGCCTCGTGCACGAGCGCGGTCGGCTGCAGCGTGTGGTCGGGGCGTTCCCGGCGCATATAGCCGTCGGCAATGGCACGCAACTCGGCGAAGACACGACTCGCGGCGTTGTTCTGCGCCTCTACGTCGCCCCGTCGAGCGGCCGCGAGCAATTCAGTGATCGAGGTCGAATCGGGTGTGGGCATGTGATGGACGGGGTTGGTTCAATATGGCACCATCATCGCCAGCTCGAAGCTGCTGACAGCTGCACTTGCTCACGCCACCGCGATTCGTCAACGCCTTTGAACAGCAACCAACCGATCGTGCATGAGCCACCCTTCCAGCATCGATTCGCAACCGAAAAATATGAGGGCGATGGCCGCGCAACAATCGTTGAGCCGGAGCAGCACGAGCGTGAGCGCCTGCAATTGCTCGTGGTCAAACCCGGAAAGGGTTGAAGTCGACGTGACGAACCGTGAGACATAATAGAAAAGTCGCGCGACCATCTTGATGCCGCATGCGGTGAGGCCGAGTTCGCACGCAGCGTGATTTCCGATGAACGGACGCTCATGATGTTCATAGTGACTCGTTGGTGAATTCGAGAATGTCGCCTGGCTGACAGTCGAGCGCCGCGCAGATTGCTTCCAGCGTGGAGAACCGAATCGCGCGCGCCTTTCCGGTCTTGAGTATCGAAAGATTCGC
>JANXUN010000294.1 GCA_025356185.1 Gemmatimonadaceae bacterium | reverse complement strand
GAAGGAAACCCATCAACGCGCCGGTCGTAGCATCGCGCACCATTGCCATCGGATAGTCGGTCGCGTTCCAGCGGATACGCGCGTGCGTTGCGTCCGCCAAACTCACCGACAACTGTGGTTCGGGCATTGGCGCGAGTCTGGCGGACGCGGTGCTGGGCACCCCAATCAATCCACTGACGCGTTCCGTCACCTGCAGCGGTTGCCGCACGTCGCTCACGCGAACCTTTGCGAGTGACTGCTCGAGCGCGTCGCTCCACCGCAGCACGACCGCGAATTGCCGCTCGTCGTGCGCCAACTCGTGGTCAACGCGATCGGCGTTGACCGGCACATCCAGCAAACTCACCCCATTCGCGTCGAGCAACTGCACGCGGTGTGACCCGGTCTCGGCCGTCGGCGTAATTGGCGCGCGAACACGAAACGCCGGTGCAAGTTGTACGCGTCCATCGACGACGCGACCCCACACCAGCAATCCTTCTTGCGGTTCGTTCGAAGCGCCGACGAGCGACGCGACATCACCCGACGACTGGCGATACGTCATCACCTTCGACCACGTCCAATCGCTAATCCACTTCGGCGTGCAGTATCCCATGATATCTGCGGTGCTCGGCGACACCAACGCGTTCGTCGTGGAGTTCCATCCCCACATGCCGATCAAGCCGCCGGAGTACGGATAGCTCGCATCGCCCGTAACGCCACACGGTGTATGTGGCCGCGAAAAGTTGTGCCCCCACTCATGCACTGCGACGCCGTCACCAGAGGGCAGGTAGTCCCATCCGACTGCGGTGCGCCCGGGCACATAGCCATATCCTGCGACACCGCTGTTGTACGTCGCGTGTACGACGCCGAAGTAATGCAACGTCGACGGCGCACCATCGGTCACGCGTAATGCATTCATCTCGCTCAGTACTGTCAGCCACGCGGAATTCGCGTCGTCGGACTGCAGCACAGTCGCACTCGACGTGAATGGTGCACGCACATCCGAGACGATCGTGTTGATCGGCATGAACAGCCGGGTTGATGTGAGGAATTGTTCTTTGTTCGCCTCACTCACTCCGCCGGTTGTCGCACCAATGGTGACTGGAACAAATCGCACGTTAAACGTTGGGACCGCAGTCACAGAGATCGCCGCAGGCGTGCCTCCAAGTGGCCACACGTTATCGGTGCGATCCCCTTCTGCGATCGTTGCGTTCGGATCTACATCGGCGACGACGCGCAAGTTTGGTCGGACGTTCACCGCCGGTATGATCGTGTTCCACGTTGATGTCAGCACGCCTTCAGCAGTGGTCGTTCGCACGCTCGCCTCCGGCGCCGGAATAATGACCGTCTGCAGCAGCGTGAGGTTGTCGTAGACGCGTACACGGACATCTGGACGCGCAGTATTCGCGATGTTGGCGGTGGCGAACACGCGCAGCAGTGCATCGCGATTGGCAACCATCGACACGGTGCCGTCGGGTCGTTGCGTTGCTTGCGTGAGATACACGTTTGCCACTTGAAGATTGAGACTTGCGGGCGTGCCGGAAGTGTAGGCTTCGATTTCTGCGACACGGCTGTACGAGCTAAGCGCGCCGGTAACCCACAGGCGGATTTTTGACGTTGTGACCGCCGCAAAGGTGAGCTGCCGCCACACCTGCGTGTTGCCCGCGACGGTGCCATTCGGCACGGTCACCCACGCAGCGCCATCCCACGTTTGTACGAGGAAATCGGTCAGCCCGTACTGCGAAAACGTCTGACCCAATGTGGGCGTGCTTGGCGCCGCAAAGTTGTCCTGCACCGTGAAGACGTCCACTTCGTCGATGGTCTGGCTCGCGGCAAAATCCACTTCCAACCAGTCCGGATACGTGCCGACGGTCGCATCGTTCCAGCCGCCTCCGGCCCCCCAGTTCGTGCCTGCACGGTCACCATTGATGGCGCCAGCCGGCGAGTACCCGCTGCTATATGTCGTCGACGCGATGGCCGTAGCCCCATTTGCCGCGGCCGCCACATTCACGCGGGTCCCGCTGCTCGCCGTGAGGGCAAAGCTCCACCACGTGCCAGCGTTCGTCTCAGTGACACCGGCGGCGTTCCGGCCGCGCACTTGCCAGTAATAGGTAGTGCCCGATGATAAGGTGGTAAGCGTGGCACTCAACGCGGTGGTTGACACCCACGTGCCGTCGCACGCAGCGTTGTTGGTCGTGTCTACGCAATACTCGTAGCTCGTTGCGCCCGCGCTTGCCAGCCACGTCAGCGTTACCGAACCTGGACTCAACGTGCTCCCCGTGGCGGGACTGATCTTGTTGAAGGCGCCGGGAAGCGACGCCACGGCGGTGTAGGCCTCGATTTCCGCGACGCGAGTGTACGAAGCAAGGGAGCCGGTAACCCACAGGCGGATTTTTGACGTTGTGACCGCCGCAAAGGTGAGCTGCCGCCACACCTGCGTGTTGCCCGCG
>JANXUN010000264.1 GCA_025356185.1 Gemmatimonadaceae bacterium | reverse complement strand
GTTCAGGCCGCGCAGGTCAGGTCGGAGACGTCTGGCTCAGTGTTTACGATTTCGCGCGCTGAGAAGTTTTCGCGATCGGCTAGATAGTCCGAAAAAATGCCTTCAACTTCTGCGAAATCACGCACCTGATGCAGTTTCTTGCGTAACTCAGCTGAGTTGTGAAGGCCCTTCACGTACCACCCAAGGTGTTTGCGAAACTCGAGTGCCGCACCAACCGGATCGATCTCGTATTCTTGCACTAGTCGCGCGTGCTGGAGCGCGACTGCGAAGCGCTCTGCGACGGCAGGCGTTTCTGGATACGTGGTGCCATCAAGCAGTGCGCGCGTCTGTCGAAAAATCCACGGCTGTCCGAATGAACCGCGACCGATCATGATGCCATCGCATCCAGTCTGCTGATGCATGCGCAACGCATCGCCGGGCGTCTTGATATCACCGTTACCCAACACGGGAATATCGAGCGCCGCAGTCACCGCGGCGATCTCATCCCAATTGGCACTTCCTGAATACATCTGCGTGCGCGTGCGAGCGTGTAGCGCCAGCGCGCGCGCGCCAGCGTCTTGGCAGCGCAGCGCGATCTCGACCGGTGTGCGCATCTCTTCGTTCCAGCCGCTGCGAATCTTGCACGTCACGGGCAAATGTGTTGCCGCGGAAACCGCACGAATGATCGACTGCACCAACGGCATGTCACGAAGGCATCCGGACCCGCCGTTTCGCCGAACCACCTTTTTAACCGGACATCCGAAATTGATGTCGACGAAATCAGGTTCGAACAGCTCGGTCACAAGTCGCGCTGCATCAGCCATCGCCGTCGGATCAGAGCCAAAAATCTGCACGCCAATCGGACGCTCCTCTTCGCGAAAACGAAGCTTGCTCACCGTCGCCGGATTCTCTCGGCGAATCCCCTCCGCAGATAAGAACTCCGTGACGACCACGTCGGCGCCGTGCTGATGGCACAAGCGTCGGAACGGCGATTCCGACACCCCGGCCATCGGCGCGAGGTATATCGGAGTCGCTGAAGCGACCTTAAACGGAAACACCTTATGTGCCATAGACTTGGAAGCTAGCAATCCCCAATCACCGAAGCAACGCGGCGGTTTGCGACGCGCGCCAATCAGGTTATCTTTGTGGGCTATGGAACTGCGCGAGTTCTTTTCCGAAGATGCCGTCCAGCTCGAGCTTCAGGGCACGACCAAGGACGAGATTTTGAAGGAGCTGATCGGGCTCCTCAAACTGGATGAAAAATCCGAAGGCATGCTGTTCAAGATGCTCAAACGGCGCGAAAATCTCGGCTCTACCGGGATTGGCCGGGGCATCGCGATTCCGCATTGCCGTTCGCTTGTGGTCAACCGACTTCGCGTGGCCTATGGCCGCAAGAAGAGCGGCGTTGACTTCAAAGCAATCGACGACAAACCGGTCAATTTCTTCTTCCTGATCGTCGCGCCGCCGCTCGAGGTATCCAATCAATACCTCCCTGTGCTCGGCAAAATTGCGCAATTCAGTAAAGAGAGCGATGTGCCCGGCCGTATGCTTGAACTCGAAACGCCCGCACAATTCATGGCGCTCCTCGAAGAGAAGCACGTCTAACTGACACACCGCGACTGCGCGTCGTTAGTGATCGACGCGCACGCGCGCAATTGGTGAATTGAGGCGGCGCGCGACACGCAAGCTTTGGAAGACGCTCGCAGCCGCCAGCCCGGCAACCAAGCCAATCCACAATCCCCTCTCGCGAAGCGACGTTTCAAAACCAAGAAACGCACCGAGTGGAACGCCGATGCCCCAAAATGCGACCACGTGGAGAATCGCAGGAATTCGCGTATCACCTGTGCCGCGCAACACGCCGCTCGTGACCGCTTGCAGGCCATCAAAGACCTGAAACCACCCGGCAAGGGGAATCAGTAACACCGCAATCGCGAGCGTCTGCGCGTCGTTCGTATAGCGCGTCGCGAGCCACATCGGCGCGGCGAGAAACAGTGCGGCGCTGATTGTCATGAATCCTGTTCCGCAAACAATTGCCGCCAGCGCGTCTCTTCGCGCCGCCTGCAGATCGCCGCGACCAACAGCATGTCCGACCACGACCGCCGCCGCGCCTGAAATCCCCAGTGGCACCATAAACGTCATCGCCGCCATGTTGAGCGCGATTTCGTGAGCGGCCAATGATGCGGTTCCCATGAGCCCCATGAGTAGCGCGGTAAGACCAAATGCGAATACCTCGAAGAAAAACTGCGTGCCGATTGGAACACCGATGCGCAGCGTCCGCACGAGTGGTGCCCATGCAGTTGCTTCACGTCTCCACGGCCGCACGTACGGTCTCAACACGGGCGCAGCAAAGACCCACACCATGATCACCATCGACCACATGGCGAGCGCCGTTGCAAATCCAGAACCCGCAACGCCCATCGTGGGAAATCCTCCGTGGCCATAAATCAGCAACCAATTCGCAATAACATTGACAACGTTGGCCAAGACGACGGCCAACACGATGGGCCACGTCGACCGCAACGCTTGCAGCGACTGCCTCAATGAATTGAACAGCAAGAATGGTACGACGCCCAACGCGCGGTTGTGGACGTAGACACCGGTTACATCAATGATTTCGGTCGGCTGATGCAGCGCGCGCAACACCGCCGCACTCGGCCACAAGACAACGGTCACGAGAAGCGCAATCGCGACAGCCATCACGAGTCCGCGCTGAATCCCGCGCGCCGCGTCATCGTGCGCGCCAGCACCAAGTGCTTGCGACACCACGGGATCAAGCGCGAACAATAGTCCAATACCAAAGATGCACGCATTGAAAAAATAGAAATTGCCGAGCGCGACCGACGCGAGTGCGGGTCCTCCCAGCCTGCCAACCATCAGCATGTCGACGACGCCCATCAATTGCTGACCAACGTTGATCACCACGATCGGCGCAGCGAAGCGCGCCATGTCGCGCAGATCGCTACGCCATGCTCGCGTTCCCGTCAACGCGCGCTATCGACCTGACGACTTTGCGCGCGCGACCATCTCTTTCACTTCGCGAAGCATGCGTTGCGCGTCATACGGAATACCGTCTTTGATGGTCCAGGCAACGCCGCCGCCAGAACCGGCTGCGGCATCGGCGCGCGGCGGATAAAACACTTTGAGATCTTCCAGCGGATTCCCGTTCAGCACAATCACATCGGCAAACATTCCCGGACGAACACGACCCAACCGCGCTCCCTCGCCAAGAATCTGCGCGTTGTTGGCGGTCACGTGCTGCAACACCTTGTTCGGTTGAAAACCCGCCTCCTGATGTAACTCTAACTCGCGAATGAGTCCGAAGCCGTACACTTGGTAGATGAATCCCGCGTCTTCACCAACGCCGATCACGCCACCAAGTCTTTCAAAATCGCGAACGGCCTTAAACCAAATCTGATAGTTCTCCTTCCAGTACGCCTCGTCGGTGCTGCTCCAATTCGCAAAGTACGACCCATGGTTAGACAGATCCGGCTTGAAGTATTTCTCAAGCGTGGGATGTAAGTATTCTTTGAACCACGGCTGCGTTTCCGCACGTTGTAAATCACGACTGGCTTCGTAAATCTCCAGAGTGGGATTCCACGCGACGTTTGCCTTCACCATCGCTTTGAGCACGTCCTGCAATCGCCCCGGATCGGCTTCGCGCCACAAGCGCCCGGCCCACCGAAAGCGCATCCCTTCATCGGCGTAGTTGAAATCCGCCGGGAAATGCTGCGCGCCGTCGGGAATCGCTGCGTCAGGCACACCGTACCAATGCTCGATGCTCGTGAGTCCACCCGCAGCGGCATCCCATGCATTCGTTTCATCAACCGCCATGTGATGCGCGGTGCGAAGTCCCAGTTTCTTCGCCTCATCGAGCACTGCCGCGTACACATCTTTGTCCATGCCAAACAGCTTGAGCCCGTCAACGCCCATCTGTTTAAGATCGCGTACACGTTGCCGCGCCTGCGCATCATTCTGCGGAATGGGCATGAACGCGTAGCGCGCATACACGTACAGGCGAGGCGCCGCCACTTCACCAGCTAAACTGCGCGCGCGCAATTGCAACGTTTTAGCGGTTTCACTGCTTACGTCGCGCACGGTCGTGATGCCCATGCCCAGCCAGAGCTTGAGCTGATAGTCCAACGGCTGCGGAATGCCGCTGCGCTCATCTTGCACGTGGCCGTGGATATTGATCAGTCCCGGCATCACGTACTTACCCGTCCCATCAATCTCCGCATCACCCGCGGCTGGACGACGCGCCGTGCCATCGCGCATCGCAACAGGATCGAGCGACACAATCTGCGTGATCTGGTTGCCTTCGATCACGATATCCTTCGGACCCTCTGCCGGTGTACCGTTGCCTTCGATCACCATCGCGCCCCGAATGACGAGACGCTTGGGGCGAACGCCGTGAGCGGGGGCAGGTCCTCGCGGCGTTGCGACGGCCGCGCCTCGCCCTTGCGCCGCGCTCGTATTCGCGATCGCAGCGAACCACATCGCACAGATGGCAATTCGTGTCGTACGCGCGGTGATTGTCATGGTTACTCCCATTCAATTGTGGCGGGGGGTTTGGAACTCACGTCGTATACAACGCGATTAACGCCGGCAACTTCGTTGATGATGCGATTGGAGATGCGCCCCAACACGTCAGGCGGAAACGCAAACCAGTCGGCAGTCATACCGTCGGTGCTGGTAACTGCGCGCAAAGCGACGACATGCTCGTACGTTCTGAAATCGCCCATTACTCCGACAGAGCGCACTGGTAGAAAAACGGCAAACGCCTGCCAAATGTCTTTGTACAGGCCGGCAGCGCGAATTTCTTCGAGGTAGATCGCATCGGCGCGCCGCAACATATCGAGCGCGTAAGGCGTGACTTCACCCAGCACCCGGATCGCGAGCCCTGGACCAGGAAACGGATGACGCCCCACCATTTCTTCAGGAAGTCCAAGCTCTCGACCGACATTTCGCACTTCATCTTTGAACAACTCACGCAGCGGCTCGATCAACGCGAACTTGATGTCGTTCGGCAGGCCGCCAACGTTGTGGTGCGTCTTAATCGTTTGGGATGGACCACCGGTCGCGCTCACTGATTCAATCACGTCGGGATACAGCGTGCCCTGAACAAGAAACGCTGCATTTTTCCCTGCATCGGCCGACGCGGCCTCAAAGACGCGAATAAAGTGTTCGCCGATAATCTTTCGCTTACGTTCAGGCTCGCCGATCCCGGCAAGTGCCGTTAAAAAGCGTTCCTCCGCGCGCACCGTAATGAGGCGAATACCTAAATGCTCACCCATCGTGCGTTCAACCTGCTCGCGCTCATGCAAACGCAGCAGCCCTGTGTCGACAAATACGCACGTGAGCTGATCACCAATCGCTTTGTGAACAAGCGCCGCCGCAACGCTGGAATCGACACCGCCTGACAATCCGCATATGACTTGCTTGTCACCGACCAGAGCGCGAATGCGCGCGACTTCCAGATCGATGAAGTGCCCTGCTGTCCAATCGGGCGAGCAGTGGCACACGCCAAATAAGAAATTCTGAATGAGCTCCGCGCCGCGCGTGGTGTGCGCAACCTCAGAGTGAAACTGCAACGCGTGAATCGGTTTCGTTGCGTGCCGAAAGCCGGCAACAACATTGTGTCCGGTGTGCGCGGTCGCGACGTAATCCGGCGGCACGGTTTCAACGTGATCACCGTGACTCATCCACACCGTCGTTCTCTCGCCGGAAGCAAATCCCGCAAACATACCGCTATTCTCTGCGACACTGATCTCAGCGCGGCCATACTCGCGACGTCCGCCGCCAAGGACTTGGCCACCTTCTAAATGCGCAATGAGTTGCATGCCGTAGCACACACCCAACACTGGCGCCACATCCAATAGCGCACGATCCACCGTCGGCGCGCCCTCGTCGGTGACAGAACTCGGACCACCCGACAAGATGATGCCGTCGGGCTTCCATGCACGTACCCATTCGAGCGACACGGACGCGGGATGAATCTCTGAAAACACGTGTGCTTCGCGCACTCGCCGGGCGATGAGCTGCGTGAACTGCGATCCGCAGTCCAGAATAAGAATGCGGCTTCCCATTAAAACTTCCACTCCGGTCCAGAAAGCTTGAGAAACTCTACTGACTTGGAATCAAGATCGAGAATCGCACCCGATGGCGCACCATGCAGCCACCCGCATCCTTCGCCCGGATTCACGAGCAGCGAATCCCCGCGCGACTTCATTTCTGATACGTGCGTAAATCCGTGCACGATCACTTGGTGGCCGTCGACAGAACGCTGATGGACATCAGAGAGATCGTGCACCAACAACACCGACTTTCCGCCAAGATCAAAACTGTGCGGTGATTCATAGAGTTCCGCCGCGCCGAACCCAGAACTCGCCGCCGTCATCAGCGCATCGTGATCTCCGTCGTTGCGACCGAAGACGCCGAGCAGCGGTATCGAAAGATCGCGAAACGGCGAAAGAGAAAACGGTGCGCAATAGTCGCCGGCATGCATCACCAACGACACGCCGCCGGCGATCATCTGCTCGAGCAGCGCCCGCACAGCCGGCACGCGATCGTGCGTGTCCGACAACAATCCAATTCGCATCAGTGCGTTCTCCAGTGCGGGTGAGTCTGCTCGAGCCGGACTAAGTCTTCGAGCTGCTCACGCGCGGTGACGACGGCAAACTGCGCTCCATCCACCAGCACTTCGGCGGGTCGCGGTCGCGAGTTATACGTCGAGGCCATAGTAAAACCGTACGCTCCAGTCGTGCGGAGCACTAAGAGGTCGTCGGCGTGCACATCGGGTAGCTCACGCGCTTTCGCGAAAAA
>JANXUN010000239.1 GCA_025356185.1 Gemmatimonadaceae bacterium | reverse complement strand
ACCACGCGCGATCTTTGTAATAGGTGATGCGGAACGCATGGTTTCCCAAGAAAGCTCGCCGCACGCGGCAAATGCAATCCTTAAAGTGCTCGAGGAGCCCTTTCCGTTCATCACGCTGATTCTGACCTCCAGCGAACCGGGCGCTCTGCTCCCCACGATTCGCTCTCGAGTCGTCACCATGCGCGTGGCACCGCTTTCAACCTTGGACGTCGAAGCGTTTCTCGACGATGCCACGGTTCAGCGCCGTTTCGCCAAAACGCCACGCGCTGAACTGCTGACCCGTGCCAACGGTGCTCCTGGCGAACTGTTCGCCGCAGATTTGACGGCGACCGCGTTTACCGCCGCACGCCGCATGCTTGACGCCGCGCTTCAACCTGCCACGCCGGCGGGGACGATCGAGCGCGTGAAGACGGCGGCTCGACACGGTGTGGCCGGCGCGCGGGGCGCGTTCACGGACATGCTTGATGCGCTGTCCGCATTGCTGCATCAACGCATTCGTCAGTTAGTGGAGACGGGGCGAGACGCTGATGCGCGACGAACATCACAAGCCCTGCTCGACGTCGAGCAGACGAAGCAAAAAGCCCAGGGGAACGTCAGTCCAAACCTGTTAGCAGCGTCGTTGCTTGCCGCGTTACACCACACGCTCAAACCGTAGTACGCGAAGCACGCGCGACGCGTGCATCATTGATTTTTTGCTGCAGGAGAATACGTGAACGCAAGCAAGTCGAAAACCACAAAAACCGCCAAAACGGGCCTCGGAGCCGCCGCGCGCGAGCTTTCGCACGTCGATTCCTCAGGAAATTTTAGGATGGTTGACGTCGCAAACAAGCCGATTTCTGCCCGCACGGCGCTCGCGAGTGGCTGTATACGAATGAAAATGGACACGTTTAAGGCAATACGTGATAACACATTAGCTAAAGGCGACGTTTTGCCGGTGGCACGTCTGTCCGGAATTCAGGCAGCAAAGCGTACAGCTGAGCTTATTCCGCTGTGCCATCCGCTCCCGTTGTCGTCGATCGACGTTCGGGTTAACCTCGATGAGACACTTCCTGGCGTTCGCGTCGAAGGATTTGTCAAAACCATCGCTCAGACCGGGGTGGAGATGGAAGCGTTGACTGCCGTGTCCGTGGCGTTACTTGCGGTGTATGACATGGCCAAAGCAGTCGACCGGACGATGGTGATTTCCGAGATCGTGTTGCGCGAAAAGCGCGGCGGCACGAAGGGGGATTTCGCAATCGACCCGTGATGGCCCCGTTTATGGAGGAGTCCCATGCAATCTTCAGACACCATGCCAATGACTGGTTCGGCGACGTTGGATGCCGAAGCCCGTCGGAGGCGTATGCATTTGCGACAGGCGAAACGACGCATCACGCGCGTCGCCGTAGTGGTGGCTAGCGTCTTTACGCTGGCGATGCTGCTGGCTCCCGAGCGCGCACCCGTATTGACTCCGACGGCTTCGCAGATCGGGCGAGGCCCGCGCAGTGCCCAGCAGGCGATGGCGGCGTCCAGTCTCACGATGCAGCCGTCGTGGCGTCCGGCGGGCGACATTCTCAAACGCAAAGCGACACCGATGACGGCGCTGCCCTTCGCGGCAGACCCGCGCGAGACGCAACAGCGGGAGTCGTTAACGCGTTGGCATCGCATCTACTTGTTTTCGACGCAGTACAAAATCAAACCAGACCTAGCGCGTCGCATTTACGACGCATCGGTCACCGCGGGCATTGAACCTGAACTCGCATTTCGCTTAGTGCGAGTCGAAAGCGTCTTTAATCCTCGCGCCGCAAGTCCAGTTGGCGCTGTGGGTCTCACGCAGCTCATGCTTGGTACCGCGCGCGACTTTGAACCGGACGTGACGCGCGAAGAGCTCATGGATCCCGATATCAACCTGCGCATCGGTCTCAAATATTTGCGCACACTGATTCGTGAGTACAAAGGCAATCTCAAGATCGCCCTGCTTGTGTACAATCGCGGCCCGAGTGCCGTACAGAATGCAATCAGCATGGGTCGCGATCCCGCCAACGGCTACGACATCATGATGCTGCGCGGTTACCGCGGGCGAGGCGTACTCGATTAAGGCTTTTTCGGCGACGTTGTCGTCGCAGGTTTGTTGAGTGGAGTCTTCTTAGCCGGCGGTCGCTTGACCGCCGGCTTTTTTGCCGCCACCGACTTCTTCGACGTCGATTTGATCGCCGTCGATTTGATCGCCGTCGATTTGGTCGCGCCTGATTTCATTGTCGATGATTTCGTAGTCGAAGCGGCTCGCGGCGCTGTGACCCGAAGCGTCTGCCCGGCGATGGCGCGCGTGCCTTTTATCCCATTGAGCGCCTTGAGCCGCGCCACGGTGAGACCGCTACCAGAGGCGATCGATGCCAGCGTTTCACCGCGACGCACCACATGGTAGCCGCCACGGGCAAGGGCGGCTCCGCTGCCCCACCGCTCGATCGATGGATCGGGGACCTCACGCGCGAAAGCAAACACCTCGCGACGCGGTACCCTCAGCATCTCACCGGAAGCGATCCGCCCTTTTTTTGTCGTGGCAACTTTGGGATTAAACAACGCGAGCTGTTTGACGGTAATCCCCGCGCGCGACGCTACGGATGACATCGTCGTGGTCGCGTTGGCAACGCGCTGCAACTGAAATCCGCGACGCGTGTCGGGAGGGATCGTGTCCAGCGCACTCGATAGCTGCGCCGCCGTACCGAGTGGAACATGAATCCACGTCGCACTGTCAGGCGGTGTAATGCCGCGCAAAAGTGCCGGATTGAGCTCTTTGATGCTCGTGGGGTTTTCACTGATCGCGTTGGCGACCACGGCAAGACTCGTTCCCGCATCGACGCGTACAGAGTCATACACGAACGGCGGTGTCGAGTCGAGCGCCATGCCATATCGCGACGGCCGCTTGGCGATCAACGCGGCAGCGATGAGCTGCGGCACATAGTTCTTCGTTTCGGCGCGCAGATAATCGTGATCGGCCAATTTGAAAAACTGCGCGTCACCTTCGGTGCCATTGAGTTCGCCTGCGATGCGCGTGAGTCCACGTGCAACGCGACCCGGACCGCCGTTGTATGCCGCAGCAGCCAAGTACAACGAGCCGCCAAATTGCTTTTGCAAATCGCCAAGAAAACGAATCGCGCCATCCGTACTGCGTGCGGGATCGCGTCGCTCGTCCATCCACCAATCAACGCGCAGTCCGACATCACGCGCCGTGCTGCTCATGAACTGCCACATGCCGACGGCAGCGGCGCGCGAATACGCGTGCGGATCGTACCCGCTTTCAATCAATGCGAGATAGGTGAGATCTTCGGGCATACCGCCGGCGCGTAACTTCGCTCGAATCATCGGCTCATATCGCGTCCCGCGTGACAGCCGTTCGTTAAAACGCTCGCGCGCCGTGGTCGTGAACATTTGCACGTAGTAGGTCACGCGCTCATGGGTTTCAAACGACCGCACATCGATATCCCAAACAGGGGCGCGATCCGCGACGCTGTCGCTCGCAACCGTGGGAGCACGTTGCAATGCCGTGCTATCACCAAACACGGCGATCACCGTTTTTGCGACTTCGTCAGTGAGCGGGGCCGACTTCGCGAGTCTGGCGATGGAGTCAGCACGCATTTCCCCGAGTACGTCAACGCGAACACCGGCGCGTGGCTCGTCGGCCTTGGCGACTCCGCTCGGTTGCGTTTCGATGGAGCCGACTCGCGGCGCAGCGACCGGCGTCGGCTCGTTGACGCGGCACGCGCCGAGGGTGACCGCACTCGCGACCGACAGCGAGACAAGGAGGGGACGCGCCTTCACGCTCGCAAACTATTCGTGAGACTGACTAACGGTAGCGCGCGCGTTTCCGATCTCCCGTCTCCCGTCTTGCGTCTCCCATCTTCGGTCTCTCGCTCTTAGTCTACCGTCTCCCGTCCCCATTCTCCCGTCTCTGCTCCCTAGGTCAGTCTCGCGAGCAACGGCGATGCGAGCCGATTGATCGCGTGCAGCGTTGCCTTGGCCGTCCCGACAACCGGATCGTCGTCAGCGATCGCCGACCCCACGACGCGATGCACCACGCCCTCGTGATGTACGTTCACGGCGACGACCACCAAGTTTTCGTCAAATGCGCGAAGCGGTTTCACCCCGACCAGTTCGAGTCGCAATGCGCCGCACGTCGCCTGCGTGACCGCATCGAGGGTTGCCAGCGCCATCAGGCGCAGATCTCCCGCCGGGCTCGCCGAACCCGCGATGCGTCCCGTCGTCATGAGACCAGTGCCCGGCCCCTCGCACTCGATGACGGCGGTCGAAGTGGCGTTTCGACCGTGCTCCACACGACAGGACACCAGCCGAAGCCTTACGCTCGACTGGGAGTCGTCAGGTTGCTGGTCGCGCGAAGCGGTCGTAAAGATTGACGGCAGCGCCATTCGTGGAGCGAGAAGGGTCACAAGATCCGAGCGAGTGGGTGTAAAACCAGACGACTCGCAATTCGCACACGTCACGCCCGTCACGGTACAACCACGTTCGATGATGCGCCGCTAGGCCATCCCTGGCCTTCTCACTGCCATCTCACAATGATTGCTGCGGTCAGCAAGGCGATGAACTGCCCGACCAGCACGTCGCCTGGGTAATGTGCGCCGAGGACGACGCGAGATGCCCCAACAATCAGCGCGACAACCAACAGCAGTGGTGCGAACGACGGAAACGCCGCCGCGAAGACCGCAGCCACCGCCATCGAAGCGCAGGCGTGGCCGCTGGGAAACGAAAAGCGATCCGGACCGCGTACGAGCGCGTGAAAGGACATCCCGATGCTCGGTCGCTCGCGTCCGGCAACTCGCTTGACGACCTGCACCACCACGTGCGACGCGCCAAGCACCATGAACGCGCGAAATGTAAGCGCAATCGAGACCGCCGGGAGCAACAAGCCCGCGAGACAAACCCCGATCGACCCACGCGCTCCGCCAATATGTGTGAAGACGGTCCACACACCGCGCGATCGATGCACTTCGCGCGAATCGAGCGCGACTCGAGAAAAGAGCGCGCGATCACGCGCATCCAGTCGACCCAGCAGCGAATGCACCATTGCACCACAGTCTCGTGGTGCACTGTCTCGTCCGCACCGCGAATCCGCTACGACGAGGTAACGGTTTGTGCTAGCGCTCCACGCGAAGCACGGTCACGCGCGCCAGCGCATCGACGTGCGGATCAACAACAACACTGGCAACGTCTTTGACCGTAGGCGCGCGGACGCGAACGATCTGCGACGTGAGCGCTTTGATGTCGGCGCGCACCAGCGTCTCGCGTCCGTTTGCTTCGCGAATGGCGAATGTCAGCGGCAGCGCGAATGGTGCAAAGCGATCGCTTTGCGTGACCTGCAACACGAGCGTGTGCCTTGCGGGTTGCCAATTGTAGCTGATCGTCAGATCGGCGTATCCGGGACGGTGCAGCCACTGTGCAAAGAAGTCGCGCAGCGAACGATGCGCGTACTGCTCGAACACCGTGCGCAGTTCGTCGGTGATCGCCGTGCCGTTGCGATACCGGCGCTGATACTCCCGGAGCGCGTCAAAAAACACGCGATCTCCCAGTGTCCGTCGCAGCATATGCAGCACGAATCCGCCTTTCTCGTAGCTGTTGCGATTGAGCAGCGTGAGCGGCTCACTGGCGCCCACCGAATCCACAACGGGGCGTTCGAGAACGATCGGCGCGTTGATGACGGTCTCACGGATACGCGTCAACTGCGCGCGAAACGCCGAATCACCGCGCGAATGCTCGGTGTACAATGCGTCGAAGTACGTCGCAAACCCCTCTGACAGCCACAGGTCAGGCCAGCGACGCGGTGTGACGGCATCACCAAACCATTGATGCGCGGTCTCGTGCGCGATCAGCGACACTCCAACACTATTTTTTCGAAACGCATTATCTGAGTAGAAAATCGCCGTGGCGTTTTCCATCCCGCCAAACCGCGTCGCTGACTGCACATGCGATAGTCGAGCATATGCAAATGGACCAACTTTCTTCGCATAAAACGCGACAATTGCGCCCGCTTCTTTAAAATTGCCTGGCATCGTCGGCACTTCTGGAGCAAACGTCCACACCGATTGCGGAACGCAGCCGCCGCCTACGGCAGCGCCGCATGCCGTATTGCCAAGGGACGTCTCCGTAAGGGGCGCAACACCGATCACCATTAAATAGGTCGGAATTGGCTGCGCCATGCGAAACGTCGTCACGGCCCACGTCGTGCTGTCCGAGTTTGCGCGAGGCAACACCGTGCGTGAGACCTGCAAACCGTTTGCGACGACAGCGCGCGACGCTGGAGCAGTGACATGCCAATTGATCCGCGCTTTGTCGCTGGGGTGATCGATGGTTGGCAGCCAGTACCGCGCCCGATTGGGCCAGTTGTCGCCGAACCCGCTCCATCCTCGCTCTGCGTCCTCGCGAATGATCAAGCCATCGCTCGGCGTCCCGTGGTAGCGTACGCTCACACGAACCGTACTTCCGTCGCCTGGCTCGAGCGGTATGCGAATTGTGTTGCTGTCCCGCACGACGGTGCGTACCTGATCGTTCACGAGTACTTCGTCGACCGTGAGAGCAATCAGATCGAGCGTCAACGCTGTGACCGTCATCGCACGCTGCAGCGTCAGTACCGACGTCGCAGAAATAGCTCCACCGCGTTCAGGTAAGCGGATCGCAACGTCGTACTGCTGCGCGTCGATGCCCGGCGCGTACGGATGAGTACTCGCCGGTGCTATCGACACGGCTGTCGGCTTTGCAGATGACCGCTTCGAGGTTGCGACTTGCGCATCTGCGACATTCGCAACGGCAGATGCTGACAGCATCACAAGAGAAACGGACGTGAACAGTCGCCGTGCGAACACACGCGAGGCGCGGCTCACGAAGCACCGCCAAGCCCGACTTCGAGCGCAAACCGTGTTAATCCTGCGACGCTGTGAATGTCGACCTTTCTCATAAGACTCTCTCTGTGCGCTTCGACCGTGCGACGACTAATACCCAATTCGGCGGCGATCGCTTTGTTTGTAAAACCACGCGCGACGCCGTGCAGCACATCACGCTCGCGCGGCGTCAACAGCTCGAGCAGCGACGGTGCGGGCGGCGGTGGGACCGGCGCAGCCGTCGACATGCGCTTCACAACGGCCGGGCTAAAAAAAGTGCCGCCGGCATATACGGCGCGGATCGCCGCGCGCAACTCCTCGCCGGCGCTATCCTTCAAAATAAATCCATGCGTACCAATGCGCATACCTTCGCGCACGTACTCTGCTTGATCATGCATGCTCAGCAACAGCACACGTGTGCCGGGAAGCAGATCGCGCAAACGCGCCGCGGCCGAGAGCCCCGTTTCTTCAGGCATGGTGATGTCAAGCACGACGACGTCCGGATTGTGCAACAGTGCAAGTTCGACCGCCTCTGCGCCGTTGCGCGCTTCAGCAACGACATCGATTCCCGGCTCCGCATCAAGCACGTAACGAATGCCTTCGCGCACGAGCGCATGATCGTCGGCGACCAATACACGAATCGCGCTCACGCGGCACGCTCGACACTCAGGGGCACCGTCATGATCACCATCGCACCACCATCTGACGAATTCTGCAGTTGCACGTGTCCACCGACGGCGAGTAAACGTTCACGCATCCCAGTAATTCCCATACGTCCCTCAGGTTCACCCACCGATCCATCGCGACCGCGTGGAAAGCCGCGCCCATTGTCTCGCACCGACACGATCACCCCGCGATCCCGCACCTCGATACTCACCGTGATCATCGTCGCCGCCGCATGACGCGCGACGTTGGAGAGCGCCTCTTGCAACGCGCGAAACAGTGCGAGATCGGCATCTAGCGGAAGCGGTGGCACGCGATCGGGCGCGGTCAAGTCAACGCGCATGTCGCTCCGCTCGGCGAATTCCGTGATCAGCGATCGCAGCGCCGGCATGAGTCCGAGATCGTCCAGCAGCGACGGACGCAAGTCGCTGGTGACTTGTCTGATGCTTGCGATCCCTTGATCAACCAACGCCAGCAATCGATCCAGTCGGGCTACGGCCGTTGGCACCAACGCCCCACGCAATGCTTCGAGCTGCATCTTCACCGCCGAGAATACCTGGGCCGTTTCATCGTGTAATTCGCGCGAAAGGCGTCGACGTTCGTCTTCATGTTGTCGCACCATCCGCGTCGAGAGTTGCTCTAGCGCGGCGGTGCGTGCGACAAGCTGTCTATCGAGCTCAAACTGCTCGAGTGCCGCACCGACTTGCTGGCCGAGTGCCAACAAAAAGTCATCATCGAGCGCCGTGAACGGATTGCGCACATCACTGGCCATGACCAACGCGCCCACCAGCCGATTCGCTGCCATGACGGGGAGCGCCGCCACGAACGGAACGTCGCTGGTGGCCGATACCACTTGCGGGCGACGGGTGAGACGCATTCGCGCGAGGGCCTCCCCCACGTCTGCTTGGGGCGTCGTGTTCGCCCATGCCGCACAGCTTCCTGCGCCGCGCAAATAGCGTCCGCGCGCTTCGTCGCCTTCAAACATGAACACAGCGCTTCCGCGAACACCCGGAAGTGTCAACGGGCGAGACAACAATAGATCGGTGGGATCAGCCAACACGTCGCGACGCTGCAAGTCGCCCGACAGCGCCGACAGCGCACGCACACCGCGACCAAGATCGTCGAGCACAAGCAGGACAAGTCCCGATGCGACTAACAATTCGAAGCAGATGTCGAGGTAATAACCCCACGGCGTCCACGCGCCCTGTGCGCGCAAGAATGGATAGTCGAGATGATGCAGCCCCCACAGAAAGAACGAGACCGCCAGCAGGCGGGCACCGGGCGACGATACGACGCGATGATGACGCCAAAATACCCAACCGGTCCACATCGTCGCGCCACTCAAAAACAGCACCGCCGGCAGCGCGGCCCAGATGAACAGATCGAGCTGATAGATCGCGACGTACGACCAGAGCGGCGGAAAGAGCGCGAACAACAGATATCGCAATCGTGGCGCAGGCTCCCGCAAAAACACCAGCGCCGACCACAGCAAGACGAGTGCGGTCCAACCGGTGGTGACTTGATGCCAATACAGCCACACGCGCTGCGTGGTGAGCAGAAAGCTTAAGATGCACAGCAATCGCAGCACGTACACGCCCCACGCAACGGCAAACCATCCAAACCACGGCCGTTTGTATCGCGTATACAAGTGCGCGCACAACGCCCCTGCGCCGGTTGTGATCGCGCCCTGCAATAGCGTCGCCGCGAGTTCTGAGGAGAGCAGCTCCGGCGCGATAGCGAGCGCAGGTTGCGTCATCCTGACTCGTCGGTGCGCAGCGGCTGCGTCACGTGATACACCGTACGCGATGGCAGTGCAAAACTGGATCCTTGCGCCTCAACGATTCGCAGGAACTGCACCAGCATGCGGTGACGAATCATCAAGAACTCACTCCAATCGTGCGTTGCAAACCACGCGAGCACATTGATACGAATTGCGGACTCGGTAAATCCGACGACGTGGACGCGCACTTTGTCGGGCCAAATCTTTTCATGCGCGCGCAGTGCCGCTTCGATTGCATCTCGGATGGAGTCAATCGTGGCCGACGGCGTGTTGTACGCAAGGTCGATGTCAGTCCGCAAAAACATCCGATCGCGTTCACCGAACGTTTCGATGCGTTCATCGGCGAGTCGGCCGTTGGGAATTCGCACGATCGTGCGTTCGTTGGTACGGACGCTCGTCGAACGAAGTCCGATGCGTTCAACGGTTCCTTCTGTGGGCCCGGCGCGTACCCAGTCGCCGACGCGAAAGGCATGATCGGCCGCGAGTGACACGGATCCAAACAAATGCTCGACAGTTTTTTGTGCAGCCAGCGCGACGGCGATCCCACCAATGCCGAGTCCAGCCAAAAGCGTGCCGACGGGATATCCAAACTGCGACAGCGCCACTAACAGTGCGACGATCGCCAGCGTGACACGCAGAAAGTTGCCCAACAGCGGTACGAGCGTACGCGCTTGCGCACTAGGCCCCTTTGCCCACGCCGCATGCGTGAGGCGATGCTGTGTCAGCGTGATTACGCGTAGCGCACCCCAGAACAGCGACAGCAGCACGGCGCCACCCGCGACATTGCGAACACCGGATGCGAGGCGTGCATTCAGTTCAAGCAGCGAGAACACCGGCGACGCGACCAATGCCATGATCCACAGCTGCACCGGCCCTCGCAAATGCTGCACGAGCAAATCGTCCCATTCGGTCGTGGTGCGGGCAGCGACCCGCGTCAGCACACGCGTCAGAAATAGTCCCAGCAGCCATGACAACACGAACAACACAGGCACCGCCAGTGCGAGCCCGATCCACTGCCAGTAGAAGACGTGCAGCGGACCTTCGCGCATGAACGCTGGCGCGAGGTGCTCGCGAAGCCATGGTGCGCCCAAGTTCTCATACCAGCGATTAACCGACTCAACCGTCGCTGTCGAAAATACCCAGCGCTGTGGAACGCTCGTTGTCACGCGTACCATCCGCACTGGATCTTCGCGGCCACCGATCCCGGCAATCGTTCCGATGCGATCGCCGGACAGATCACCGTCGGTAGTGTCTCCTACCGCGAGCGGCGACACAGCAGTGAGATCGAGTGCAAGTCGCTGATCGAGCACGATCTTGAGTCGCCGTGCTAGCGCGGCCGCCTCAGGACGCTCCGACGATGACAGCGCCAGATATTCCGCCGCGCCCGACCAATCCTGCGCGTTTGCCAATCGCAAATACTCTTGCAATGACACGCGCGGCGAGCCCGCGGCGACAACCGGTGTCACGGCTTCGCGAGGAGACGTGGGAGTCAATGGCTTGGGCAGCTGAGCGTGGGCCGTGACCGACGCGACCAACGCGGCACTCAGCGCCGACGCGCCCAAAACAGAGGAGAGAGATCGCAAACGAAAACGCATGCCGCAAAATAGCGACATGCGTGAAACCCACGAGCGTTGGCGCGACAAGCACCCTCTGACCTACCTGCGAGGCAGCTGCAGTGCCCCGACTGGGACTCGAACCCAGGACCTACGGCTTAAAAGGCCGCTGCTCTACCAACTGAGCTATCGGAGCGACGGGCCTCCCGGCACCGCGTGCGCGCAATTTAGCAGCGAAACGGAAAAACCTAGAGGGGAGGGCGCGATTATCGCACCAACGTGATCGCTCGCTCCGAGAACGACGTGGCGTCACTGCTTATGGCTCGGGACACCACCTCGACGCGGATGCTCCGGGAGTCGACGAGTTGGACGAGCAGCGTCAAGGGTGCACGTCCGATACGAGCGTCGTCGTTCACCGGGTAGAGTGGATATCGCACGACGCCGTGCTCGCTGTCGACCGTCGCTGGATCGGCCGCGTCCCACGCCACCGCGAAGACGCCACTCACGCCAAGGTCACCGATGAGCGCCGCACCAGCGGCTAAGCGCACTTGTCCGGGTCGTTCGGCATCGTAGACAAACGACAACGATGTGCGCGCGAGCTGCTCCAGTGCGTCGTCCGTGCGCACTGCAGACACGTTCGCAGCGACGGGTGCGAACCATGTCCCGACAAGGCGTCCATCACGATCAAAATCAATGCGTCCATCGAGGTCGGGCGCGGCGCGGCGCACCAGACCGAATGCCGTCGAGCGAACTGAGTCTGCTAGGTAACGCGCAAAAAACGCGGCGGATTGACGATCACCGTAGCGCTCAGCGACTACCCAATTAAGATGACGGACGCGCGAGTCGATCACGCGCACGGCAATACCCGCATCTGCGCGCTCAGCATGCCAGAGTCCAAGCGTATCGCCGCTGCGCACGATGTGTCCGATAGCCAACGACGAATCGAGCGTAAAGCCACTCATGCGCAGCTGCGCGAACGCGCGCACGCGCATCGAGATGACGCCGTTGGCGCGGTCGATGTCGATAATCACCCCATCGGTCATTGCCCGAACGGCAACAGCCGCCACGTCGCTCGGTTCGATGATCGCGTCGGGCGATGGCAGTACGTGTGCCGCGTCGAGTGTTCCCATCGGACGAATCGCATTGATGTCGCGCACATCGATCGGCAACGCATCGAGCACGAGCGGCGACGTGCCGACGAACAGTGCGATCTCGCTCGCCACTGGCGCCGCCGGAAAAGGTGTCGGCGTCGGTAACGGTCCAGAGAACTGTGATGCATCGCGCGTTGAACACGCGCCACTGAGCGTCAGTACGCTCACCAGAACAACCGCTCGAGCCCCCACGCGCGTGAATTGCATGGGCCCAAGTCTCGGCACCATTTGCCAACTCGGTAGTGTCCGGTCCGACTACCTCGGTGCGATTTGTCACGGAATCAGCGCGACGCGGTGATTTCTGACACATGGTGCCCGCGGCGTGACGCCACGCGAGGCGACTATTCGCTTGGAAGCCCCTCGTTGACTCCAGACGTTCGCCCAGCCAACGCGCACGGCGACAGCTGATGCAGCGCCAGATAGTCAGCGATCAGCGTGTCCCACACAGAGTGCCAGTCTTTACTCGCAGCAAACGTGAGCGCGGCTTCGCGAGCACGCATCAATTGCGCGCGATCTTCAACGAGCGCGATAAACTGTTCGGCAAACGCCTGCGCATCGGTCGCATTAATAAGCCAGCCGCGGTCGGGAAGCAGCAGTTCACGAGTGGGACCGACATCAGCGCCTACAACGGGCAGCCCTGATGCCATCGCTTCAACCAACACGTTTCCAAACGTGTCAGTGGCGCTGGGAAAAAGAAATACATCCGCCGATGCGTACGCTGCACTCAGTTCATCGCCAGCAAGCGCACCCGGTATCCAACTGCCCGCAGGTGCACGCCGACGCGTCTCTTCGGCGTAAGGACCGTCGCCGACAGCGACGAATTTGACACGCGTGCCACACGCTTTCGCCACGCGAGCTATGGCGTCGAGTCCGACGTCCAATCCCTTTTCGGCTGCCAGTCTGCCCACGTAGGCAATGACGAGCGTGTCGTCGGAGGCTCCGATGCGCCGCCGCAGTTCCTGCGAGCGAAAGCGCGGCGAAAATCGCTCCGTATCCACGCCACGCGACCAGACGCGGGTGTTTGTAAAGCCCTGAGCGGCAATCTCCACCGCGATTGACGCCGTCGGACAATACGTGCGCAGTCCGTCATTGTGAAACCAGCGCAAGAACGACCATCCAGGCCGCGCGAGTGCGCCCAGTCGATAGTACTTCGCGTACGAGGTGAAGCTCGTGTGATACGAGGACACAAATGGCACCTGCAGCGCGCGTGCGACTCGGCGACCCGCTAATCCCATACCGAACTCTGTTGACGCGTGCACTAACGTTGGCGCGTAGGTCTTTACGTCAGCGAGCACGTCGCGCAACCGCGGCCATGACAAGCGCAGTTGATCGTATGCCCAAAAGGGCACGCTCGCGTAGCGTCGCACATAAGACAGTGGCTGCGCATCCGGGTCATCTACGGTAAACACGCGTACCGCTCCGCCGCGTTCATGTACTGCGCTCACGAGTCGCTCGAGGGTACGCGCGACGCCGTTCACCTGCGGCGCATAGGTGTCGGTAAAAAGGGCCAGACGCAGCGACGATGCGTCAATCGGCGTGCGTGCGTTCATTGCAACGAGTCGTAACGAATGACCGGCAGCGCCGCAATCCACCGCTGGAGTTCGCGCGCAACGGAACGCGCCGTAATTGGATGGGCAAGATCTTGCGGATGCAACGCGATCCGCAACAGCGGCGAGTGGACGCGTTGCCGCCAACGCCACTGCGCGATCGCCTGCGACCCAAACGCACGCAGCGCTGTGCGCCCGCTCCATCGCAGTGCCGGCAGCGACAGCCGTTTCGCGCTCTGGTGCAATCGCACACCGTCGATGTCTTCGCTAAAATCGAACCCTGACATTCGTACGGCGACGTGCGTGTCCTCGCGCGCTAACCACGCAGGGGGAATAAATCCGCGGGGATCAAGCTGCTGATCGCGCAGCGTGCGCAGCCCCTCGTCAATGCGTCGGCGCGCCGCGTCCACCCCGAGCGTGAGGAATTCTCCTTCGCGATTGGTGCGACCAACCGCGCGCGCCGTATCACGCAGCGCGCGCGGAAGCCCCACCTCGTCGTGTCGTTGCCCATGCAGAATGATTTCGGCGCCGTCGCGCGCGCACGCGCGCACCCAATCCATGAACGCGGGATACCGTTCAAGCGGCCACTCACCGTGCCAATTGGGAACAACCAATAACGCCGGCGTCGCGCCCAACGATCGACACAGCCTCCACAATTCGCGCGTCGGCGCTTCGAGTGCCGGTGTGACATCGTGAAGCGACAACAACACGCCACGGGTGGGGGCTGTCACGTCACACGCTCGCAGTCTGTCCCGCTAGCACGCGTCGATACACGTCGAACAGCTTGTCAAAGACCGTGTCCCACGCATGTTCGCGCTGTGCGTACGCGCGCCCCTGCGAACCCAATTGCGACAAATCGGAGCCGAGCAGTTGCTCCGCTTCGTACGCGAGCGACTCAGCGTTGCCGGCGTCGAATAGTCGACCAGCGCCACTGTTGACAATCTGCTCAGACACGCCTCCCGTGCTCGCGGAGAGCACTGGTGTTCCGCTTGCCAACGCTTCAAGCGAGGAAAGGCCAAACGTCTCGATGCGGCACGGCGCGACGTACACGTCGAACGCGGCCAACAAATCTGCAAGCGCGTGGCGCGTCGACTGGAATGGCACAAATGTCACGCGCGACGCATACGCATGCGCGCGCAGCGCGGCCTCCATCGGTCCCGTCCCAACCAATACAAGGCGCGCGCCAGTCCGTCGCTCGACGATCGGCCACGCGTTGAGCAGCAGCGTTAGCTCCTTCTCCTTCGCAAATCGCCCAACGAATCCCGCAAGCGGGCCTTCAGGCAATCCAAATCGTGCGCGCGTCTGCGCGGCGTGTGCGCGACGATCTGGGTGAAACTGCACGAGATCAACGCCAAGTGGCACCATCGCGATCCGATCGATTCCCTCCCTCGCGAGATCCGCGGCGGAATACCGAGAGGTCACCACCGTCAGCGGGAACAGCCGATCGAGCCGGCGCATGTAGTGCCAGGTGGCGCGATACATCGCGCTCCGCGCGAGGCTGCGCTGATGCGGCCTGGGCGCGAAAAGTTGCGGCAAATTCGAATGGTAAAAACACACCAACGGAACGTCGAGCGCACGCGTGGCGTGGCGCACCACCCACGGAACGATAAATGGGCTGCCGATCTCGATGATGTCAGGGCTCTCATGTCTCACAATCTTTGCGACACTGCGCGTCGCCAACAAAAAACGGTATGGCTTTTGTCGCGGAATCCGCGGACCCTGCAGGCGATACATCCGCACGCCGTCCAGCTCCGTGATCGCATCGCGCACACCTGGCACAGTCAGCACTTGCCGCAACGCTGGTCGCGCCGCGACGTACATCGCCTTCTGCAACAAATACGTGCGAATACCTCCGCTCGTATCGCCAAACCACTCCGTAATATCGAGCACTCCGAGAGACGCCGACGGGCGCAGCGGCGGTGGAAGTGCATCGCGACCTACGTCAATTCGCGTTGACTCCGCCTCGGGTCGCGTTAACTGCTCAACATCAGACATACCTCAAAACTATCATGGCCGACACCTTGAAGGGTATCGGCCATGAGTATCCATCGTGTCGCGCGGTGGTTCACAGCGAACGCACCGCGCGTATCGCGCTAGCGCGACGCGATCACGGACAACGTGTTCTGCGACGGCGCATCAATCACGAACGTCACGCGGCGATTGAGCTCGGCACCAGTCTCATCGCGCTTGGCGCCTTTGGAGA
>JANXUN010000232.1 GCA_025356185.1 Gemmatimonadaceae bacterium | reverse complement strand
TTCGCATGTGTGCAACAATCCCTCGTGACTGTTATTGCACCGTCGGTGTCGCAATGACAACCTCGAACGCTTGGCGACATTGACGCTCCTCGGTCATTATTCATTCTCGACCGCCGCAGCGGCGAGCACTGGGTCCATCGCCCACCGCCGTTCGAGCACATTTGCGTCGCAGTCAGCGCTAGAATCCGCGATGGGTGATGGCTCAATCACACGGGGCGCGCAAAATGTCCGCGCGTGAATTCGCCATGCAGCGCACGCCGCGTCACTGCGAGATCTGGTGATTCGTTTAAAGCAATCGCGTTCAACGCGTCGCGAAATCCACTGACGATTTCACCGATGGGATCACCCGGCACGTTGAAGACCACGTGAAATCCGCGGATGCCGTGCTGCCAGAGTTGCGGCAAATACTCCGATGCATCGATCGCACGCGAATGGAGCAATCGATTTCTGCACGCAAAATCGGTGGCAACGCCAAACGTGTATCCCGTCGGATCGGTGAGCGAAACGTTGGTGTGTTTCTGCACGCAGAGATCGCGACACGTGGTGGGCTCCCGATCGAACGCGGCGGACAATACGCAATGTTCGATCGTCATCCCTTCCGGGCGTCCAAACACAAGCACGTCGAACCGATCGCCATGCCATGGTGAAACGAGTTCGCCAATCTCGGACGTAGTCAATTCGATTGACGACACGATGCGAGCGGCGCCGAGCTTGAACAACAGCGCGGCGGTATGCTGGTTGAATGCGTTGACCGCATAGTCCGCGATCACGTCGCGACCGCTCGCGCTGAGCTCAGCGAGAAGGCCGAGGTGACCGCACAGCAGCGGCGTCTCAAGCGCAAGCCACTTGTCGAGTCGCTTGCGCTCTTCGGGGCGGACGATCGTTGGCGTGCGCAATCGGAACTGTATATCGGCCGCAGCGAGTTCGTCGCGCAGCGCATTGACACGTGCAAGCGGCGGCGCGGGATGGCGAAGAAACGGATCAAACACGATTTCGGTGGCGCCGTGCTGCGCTGCGGTTCGTGCGTCGGCGAGGTCGTACACTGTGGCGCGCAGTGAGACGGGAGAAGGGAGACCGGAGACGGGAGACGAACTGCGGGAGACGGAAGACGGGAGACGGGAGACGGGAGACGGAAGACCGGGAACAGCGGCGACGGCTTGTGCGATGCGTTGATCGCGCGTGGCGGTCGCACTCATCGCGCTCCACTCCAACTGCTCTGTCAGCTGCTGGGTCGCGTCTTGCCGTAGGCGATTGAGTTCGCTTACCGGAACAAACAGGCCGTCAGTTAGACCCGACACGTCAAGCGCGCCCAGCTTGAACGCGGTTTCGCCCAGTCGACCGAGCTGTTCGCGCAGCTGCGTCATGTCGAGCGCGCGCTTTGTTGCGGGTGCGAGTGGTACTTCACCCCGCGCAGTGACGTCGATATCGCCGGTCGTCCAGATCGTTTTGAGCGGACCGCCCGCGTGTCCAAACACGCGTACATCAACGCGTGTGGCGCCAACGCGCGCTGGGACGGCGATATTCGCGAATGACTCGCTCGCAGAACGCAGCAGCGTTGCGTCGCTGGTACGCACCACACGCCAATCGTTTGCGACCTGCATGCGCGGATCGCTAAAGCGCACCGTGATGGCGAGTGAGTGCACTCCGCCGCGCACGCCTATGGTGCGAACAGTGTTGATCGTTCCGCCAACCGTTGCCGCGCTTCCCGCTGTCGGCGACTCGAATCCGAGGCCGTCACCCACAGCGACGGCGTGATCGAGCGCGACAAGAATTTCATTTCCGTCTCGCCCGGTGACCATACCCAGCGTGAGGCCACGATTGTCGGGCTGCGTACGCGTGATGTACTCGCGCCCAAGGCGACCACCATACATGCCGCCAGTGTTGCCGCGGCTAAATATTTGCACGAGTGGTTCGATTTCGTCGGGAGACACAGTGCCGACGACTTCTCCCCGTGCGATCGCGTCGAGCCAACCGCGATACGCTCGCGTGACGGTCGCGACGTACTCCGGCTTTTTCTTGCGACCTTCTACTTTGAGGCAACCTACTCCAAGCTCTGCGATCGCATCAAGGTGATCGTGTGCGGCCAAATCTTTCGCCGAGATCAGGTAACCGCTGTCGAGCGTGGCACCAGTTTCGTTGTCGGTGAGCGTGTAGTCTTTCCGACATGACTGCGCGCATGATCCGCGATTCGCCGAACGTTCGGAGATCATGCCGGACATAAAGCACTGGCCTGAGTACGCAATGCACAGCGCACCGTGCACGAATGTTTCGAGGCCCAGGTCGGGTACGGCGGTGCGAATCGCGCGGATGTCGTCGAGCGTGTTTTCACGTGCCAGTACGACTCGATCGATACCGAGTTCGTGCATCACCCGTGCTCCCGACGCATCGTGCACGGTGGTTTGCGTGCTTCCGTGAATCTCGAGATCTGGATAGACGCGTTGAATCAACGTCATCGCGCCCAAGTCTTGCACGATCGCCGCATCAATACCGCGGTCGATGCACTCGCCGAGGTAGCGGAGCGATTCAACGAGTTCGCCCGGCTTGATGAGCACATTAAACGTGAGGTACACACGTACGCCGCGCGCGTGGGCGATGGCGCAGGCCTGCGCGAGTTCGTCCAGCGACAGCTGTGCGCCTTCGTCGCGTGCGTTGTACATCGACGCGCCCAGATACACCGCGTTCGCGCCATTGGCGACCGCAGCGCGCACCGCGTCGACTGAGCCGGCGGGTGCGAGGAGTTCTGGGACGTGGATCGGGGGCATCCGGGAAATCTAATCAGGGCCGAGTGCGTATCAGCGCTGACAGATCCCTTTCCGCGGACGGTTCTTGAAATGCCTACCACGGATTGGAACGGATTTGGCGGATAGCAACAGATCAAGCAAAAGCTT
>JANXUN010000218.1 GCA_025356185.1 Gemmatimonadaceae bacterium | reverse complement strand
TTCTCTGGACCGCGCTGCTCAGCTTCCCGCTCATGTGCGGCGTGCAGCTCATGTGCGCGCGCGTTGGTCTGGTGACGAAGCGCGGCCTGGCGTCCGTCGTTCGAATACACTACCCGCCCTGGCTCCTCTGGTTTTCGTGCTCGCTGCTGCTCGTGGGCAACACGATCAACATTGCCGCCGATCTGTCGGGGATGGCCGACGCTGCACACTTACTCGTTGGCGGCAACGTGCATCTGTGGGTCGTTGCGTTTGGCCTGTGCATTGGTCTCATCACCATTCGCATCAGATACGTAACACTTGCGAGTGCGCTCAAGTGGCTTGCGCTCGTGCTCTTTGCCTACATCGCCGATGCGTTCATCGTGGGCTTTGATTGGCGCGACGTTATCCATTCAACCCTCGTGCCATCGCTGCCGCACGGCAGCGAGATGTGGGGCATGCTCGTCGCCATACTCGGCACCACCATCAGTCCGTATCTATTTTTCTGGCAAGCGTCGCAAGAAGTCGAAGAAGAGAAATCCGTCGGGCGCGTCACCATTGCCGCCCGCATGGGCGCGACGCCGCTCGAAATTCGCACGCGAAAAATTGACGTCACCGCGGGCACGCTCTTCTCGAATCTCGTCATGTTTTTCATCATCTTGTCGACGGCCGTGACGCTTCATAACCACGGCATCACGCACCCCGACTCGTCGAAACAGGTTGCCGAAGCGCTCACGCCACTCGCAGGGCGTTTCGCGTCGCTGCTCTATACGGTTGGACTCGTCGGCACGGGCGCGCTGGCAATTCCAACACTCGCCGGCTCCGCCGCCTACGCATTCGCAGAAATTTTTGGATGGAAACAAGGGATGGACGAGCTGTATCCGAAAGCGCGCGCGTTTTATTCAGCGTTCGCGATTTCGATTGCGTTTGGCATTGCGCTCGACTTTATCAACATCAATCCGGTTCGGGCGCTCTATCTCACCGCCGTCCTGAACGGATTACTTGCGCCATTTCTGCTCATTGGCATTCTCATCGTCGCATCAGATCCTAAACTGATGGTCGGTCAGCCAAGTTCAAAGCTAGGCGTTAGCGTCGTCGCGTTTACCACCGTGGCGATGTTTGCGGCGGCGCTCGGAATGTTTGTGTTGTAGTCGTGTAACCGCTGGTGCAATAGCGCAGGCGCCATGACGCGCACCCTACCGCTGAATCAACTTCACCCGCTGACCACCGCGAAAAATCTCGATACGATCGGCGCGTCCATCGCGATTCGTATCCGTCCAGATCTGCAGCAACTCGCCCGCTTGATCGAGAAAAATCGCGCGCCACGGAATGCCGCCCTTTCCTTGATCAGGGACACGCACGGTGAACTCATTCGTGCCAAGCCAGGTCATGACGTCGCGACTCTGAACGCCCTGAATCACGGCAAGCACTTCGCGCATCTGCGGCAGTGTTTGCGGATACGCCTGACTCGCAAAGCCTGGGAGGTCGTCGCAGCGACCATCCTTGTCTTTGTCCAAGCACACCGGCGGACCAAATCGCGAATCATCGCACCAGCCGTCACCGTCGCGATCTAAGCATGCCGAAGATCCAAAACCCGGTGGATGCACGTTCGGATTGCCTTGGTAATAGCGCGGATCGGACATCGCGCCCGGTCCGACTACTGCGCCGCCTTGCGTCACGTAACCGCCCGGCCCCTGCGCTCCGTTCCCGCCGTATGACCCCATGCGCCCCTGCGGTGACAGCGCACCTCCCGGATATGACGAAGCCGGCTGATGAGCCGGCTGATCGCCAAACATCTGTCCATCACTTATTCGTTTGCTTTCGTGCTCAGCTCGCGCGAATTGCGGATCTTGCGCGGGCAAATCAGGGGCAATGAGCGGTGGCTTTTTCTCGGGCGGCTTTGCAAGCCCCTTTACCGGCACTTTGTCGGTCGAGTTTTCTTTGGCCTTGTCGTCACCGTAAATCACGCGACCGTTGGCCGGCTTTTTTTGGATGGCCGTTGGACAGTCGGTAGGAGCAGGCTGCTGAGCGGGTGGAACGCCATCGATCCACACGCGGCACATTTTCGCGGGTGGCATATACGCCTTCGGAATGCTGTCGTGCGAAGCGGGAGTCCGTGTGCCTTGTGCACGCGTCGATTCCGCGAGGAGTGCGCTCGCAGACGCGAGGCTCAACCCGATCGCTCCAACAACTGACAACAGGTGTGTTCGTTTCATGTGGTCCTCCATCGAAGTGCTGCTCGTCGTATACACCGTCGAGAGCGGACAGGGTTCACGGCGTTTATCACGTACTAGGGCATGGTCTGTGCCAGCCGATACCGGTGGAAAGTATCGGCAGACGGTGACCGAAGTTACAGACTGCAGGGGAAAATGGTTTGCGAGGGGACAGTTAGGCGGGATTGGGAGGACACGTTCTATCAACGAACGGCCAGTGTCCAGCCACTTTTAGGTTCTGGGTTTTGTGTTGGAGTTAGAGGTTTTCAACCGTGCCGCTGTGGGACCCGTTGATAACCCAAAACCCAAACCCAAAACTCAAAACCTAAATGTTTTCGGTGCCTGGGGCGCTCGCGAGGCTCAATCGCCGAAGCTGATCCCCGTCATCCTCGCCGCCTGCACCACATCATGATTGAGATCCACCCGCTTTGTCTCGCGCAGCACTTCTTCGATCGGCAGATACACGATGTTCGGCGACTGCAGCGCGACCATCGTACCCCAGCGCTTTTCCGCCACTGCCTGCACCGCCGCGGCGCCAAAGCGCGTTGCCAACAGGCGGTCATACCCGGTGGGCGAGCCTCCGCGCTGCAAATGACCGAGCACGATCGATCGCGTTTCCTTGCCAGTGCGCCGCTGAATTTCATAGCCCAAGCGTTCCGCGATGCCACCAACCCGGCGCTCTTGCCCCGGTAGTGATTCGCCAATAATCGACTGCGTGCCGCCTTTGGGCTTGGAGCCTTCCGCGACCACAACGATCGAAGACAGCTGACCCGCCTCGTGATTATCCATGATCTTTTCGCAGATCACGTCGATATCCCACGCAATTTCGGGAATGAGAATCACGTTGGCCGCGCCGGCGACACCCGCATGTAACGCAATAAATCCCGCGTCGCGCCCCATCACTTCCAGCACCATTACGCGATCGTGCGACTCGGCCGTCGTATGCAACTTGTCGATGGCTTCCATCGCGGTGTTCACCGCCGTGTCAAAACCAAACGTCGTCACCGTACCCGCCACGTCATTGTCGATCGTTTTGGGTACGCAAATAATGCGCATCCCTTTCGTTTGCAGCTGCGACGCAATTTTGAGCGATCCGTCTCCACCAATGGAGATGATCGCTTCGATGCCCAAGTTGCGCGCGTTCTCAACCAGTTCGTCCGATCGATCAATCTCAAGCCACGAGCCATCGGGCTGTTGAATCGGATACGCGAACGGACTGCCACGATTGGTCGTGCGTAAAATCGTGCCACCGAGACTGCCGATCCCCTTCACGGTTTCGGCGGTGAGCTTAATGACTTCATCTTCGCCAAGCAGTCCAGAAAAACCGCGTTTGATGCCCAGCACGTCCCAGCCACGCGTGCGCGCAGAGAGGACGGCAGCACGAATAACTGCATTGAGGCCGGGGGCATCGCCACCGCCAGTAGAAAGCGCGATTCTCATGAGGAAAGTTGATCGAGACGAAAGAACGATTTACGGATTGGACGATGCGGGAGGCCGCACCGATACGTTGGCGGACGTCGCCAACAGTCGAATGATGGTGTCCTGATACGCGACCGCACCGCGCAATGAGTCGATTTGCGCCTGCAGGCCAGCATTATCCTCGCGCGTTTGCAGCAGCGCGTTTTGTAAATCCAGCATGGCCTGGCTCGACGTCAGCGCCGCGTTGGGATTGGGCAGCGCGCCGTTGCAGCTGCTCGAGACCAGGCTCGCGGTAATCGCGAGCGGCACGATGATGTAGCGCCATTTGTAATGCATCGTCGCCACCTACGAAAAAATGTTCGATGCTGCGTTGGAATGCACCGCTTCGCCGTATATCGGTAATGTACGACAGTGCGGCTCGCGATATCATCACGCACCGTGCACACGCGGCGTCACTATCGGTCTTCCGTCTTAAGTCTGCGGTCTCTTATCTCCGGTCTCCCGCGTTGCGTCTCCCCTCTCCCGTCTCCCGTCTCCGGTCTCACCCCGGCTCCACGTTGGTCGAACAGCTCGTGGTCATCACATTGATCGGCATCTGCATGGCGACCACGGTCTCGACGATTGTGAGGCTCATCGATAGTGCTCAGGTCCACGCCGCCAGCAGAAACGTCGCCGAACTGTTGGCATTTGCGCGCGATCGCGCGATCGCCACCGGCCAACGGACTGCGGTACGCTTTGACGGGACACGCAATCGTGTGGTCGTCCACAGCGGCACTGACACCATTGCCCGGCTTGCGTTGCACGACGTCGCTGGAGTCGCGCTCAGCGCCAGCCGCGACTCGCTCTCCTATCAATCGTCAGGGCTGGGTTACGGCGCGGCCAATCTGCGGGTCATCGTCTCTCGAGGCGCGGTGCAAGACACGATCACCGTGTCGCGCTTGGGACGTGTCAGACGGTAACGCTCACGGCAACAGCGGACGACGGTGCCGCCACGGTGCCGAAATCGAATCCCGGCACACTGACGCGAGGAATCTCCTGCCCGATCGTGCGTTCAATCGTGCGCACCATGCCGATTTCTTCGGCCGACATAAACGTGTAGGCATCTCCGGACGCCGCGGCGCGCCCCGTCCGTCCAATGCGATGCACGTAGTCTTCCGCCTGCTGCGGCACATCAAAGTTGATGACGTGCGTGATTCCGGAGATGTCGAGACCCCGCTGCGCGATGTCGGTCGCTACGAGCACACGCAATTTGCCGCTCCGGAAATCCTCAAGCGCTTTGACCCGATCCTTCTGCGACTTGTCGGCGTGCATCGCGCCGGCATTCACGCCAGCGCGTTCCAGATCGCGCACCACGCGATCAGCGCCGCTCTTGGTACGCGTGAACACCAACACGGAGTCGTGATGACTCGCGGTGAGCAGGTGCACGAGCAATTCATTTTTCCGATGACGCGGCACCGGATAGACGGCGTGCGTGACCGTCGTCGCAGCAGACGAGCGCCGGCCAACCTGCACCACCACGGGCTTGCGGAGATACTTGCGCGCGAGCGCTTCAACTTCGGGCGGCATCGTCGCGCTAAATAACAGCGTCTGCCGATACCGTGGAATCTGTTCGACAATGCGATTTAACTGCGGTGCAAATCCCATGTCGAGCATGCGGTCGGCCTCGTCAAGCACCAGCGTCTCGAGGTACGAAAAATCGACGTTGCGTTTTTCGAGGTGATCGAGCAATCGACCTGGCGTCGCAACCACCGCATCAACGCCTTGTCGCAACGCTTTCTCCTGCGGCTCATACCCGACACCACCAAACACTGGTATCACGTCGATCGGTGCGTACTTCGAATACTTGCGAAAGCTTTCTTCGACTTGCAAACACAGCTCGCGCGTCGGCGTCAAAATCAGCGCGCGCGTGCGGCGCGGCCCACCTAACAAACGCTGCACGATGGGAAGTGTGAAGCTCGCGGTTTTGCCGGTGCCCGTTTGCGCTAAGCCGATCAGATCGCGTCCCTTGAGCGCAACGGGAATCGCGTCACGCTGAATCGGCGTGGGTCGCTCGTAGCCCGCATCTCGCAAGGCATCCAGCAGGGGCGGTGCAAGCCCCAAGTCGACGAAGGTCGTTTCGTCGTTTTCGATTTCGAGTGGTATCGCAGTCATGTTTTGATGAAAGCTAATCGATACCACAGCCCTAAACGATCTCGACCCCTCGTCCCGCCAGCTTGGCGATCAGCCCGAGGCGGAAAGTCACGTCCATTGATGCGGCGATCGCGGGATCCGCATTGTCATCCAGCCGCATGACCGGCCACGCCCACGACGGCACGTGTTCAGGCATAACCACCGAGCGGGGCGGATGCCAGAGCCCTTTACGATCGCGATCATCGAGCAAACGGTCAAACAGGCGCTGCCACCCCTCATGCCTCTTGAGAAAGCCCAGTCGCGCCATGATCTCCAGCCATGCCAACGCGGCCGGCATGTCGGCATCCATCGAATTGCGCGTGGCCAAGAAATCACCCAACACGAGATGCGTCTGCTCCAGCAAATGCGATCCCGCCTGCTGCATAGGCTGCTGCCGAGGCCACGGCTGCGACACATAGGTAAATAAGCGATCCATGATCTCGTGATGCTCGCTCCTGAACTGCGGCATATACGCCAACATCTGCAGCGTCGAGAACGACGGGGCGTGTGCTTCTGCCGCGAGCACGTGCTGATTACCGATGCGAATCCACGGCTTGTGCGCTAGGGGCGAGCGCAAATAGGCACCGATCCGCATAGTGAGCCGACGCGCGGCGCCACGCAGACGCGGATCGCTTTCGTAGCCCGCCTGTGCCAGCGCGGCAGCCGCCGCTTCACGCAAAATCAGTCGCCCACGACGAATCAGCTCATCGTCATGGTATTTGGGCATCATCTCGGCCAAATACGACGGATCCTCGTCTTCAGCGAGTAGCCGAAAGAGCAATCGCTTCGTGGCCGACAGCCCAGGCGACTCCGGATCCCACCCCAGCTCGACAAGGCGTCGATAGGCGAGAATCGTCCCGACGCCTCCGAGTCCAGCACCAGTCGGCACTGTCAGCATGCCTCCAGGCCAGCTCCCGTCTGAGTCTTGCATCATCAGCAGCTGCCAACCCTGGCGGGAGCCGTATGGCACACGAGCGAGCTCCGACAGCTCGGGCCGAGAGGCGACTTCGACCATCGAGCGCGCCTGAATGGCAGGTGACGCGCGCTCGAGAATGCGCAAGAGTGCGAACGTTGCGGGCGGGGCCGGAGGCGCCGGCGGAAGCACCGGCGCGGCGATAACTGTGCCCGCCAATGATTCGCCAGCCGAGAATCCGGCGGCAGGCGTCATCGACCCCGCAACGAGCGGGGGTGCGCCGTGCGAGCGCGGTGGCAGGTCGGGTTCAGAAGCGGATGAGGGGACCGTCACAGCGCGCTATCATACGAGCGCGAACGCGTTTCGCTAGTAGACGCGAGAATTCTCATCGACTGTCGACACAGATTTTCGGGGCATCGTGCAAAGTTGCTGTTCGAAACGAGCGAGTTTGTTGTGAAGATATACGAGAGATTAACAGCGACCTCGGCCTTGTTTTCTTACCCGTGATTCGTATCACGCCCTTGCTAGTTGCGCCCCAACAATTAACGCTTTCTAGTGGTACTACGTTTACCACTGAAGCGCTGACCGCCGAGCGACCGCTCTGTAGGCCGCGCTAAAGATCCTACCCGGAACCCTACCGATGAAGATTTCCCTTCGCATGTTCGTTGTCGCAGCGTCACTCGCAGTTGCAGCTCCTCTGTACGCGCAGGGCGGCGGTGGTGGTGGTGGTGGCGGACGTGGCCCGATGACGCCAGAGCAGCAGATGGCGCAAGTTACTCGTAACAAAGACTTGATGTTCAAGGACATCACCCTGACGCCCGCCCAGTCAGCCAAGGCAGACACGGTCTTCATGGACGCGATGAAGAAGCAGGCCGATGCACGCGCGGCGATGCAGCCCGGCGGTGACATGACGGCGATGCGCGACGCGAATGCAAAGATGACGACCGATCGCAACGCAGCGCTCAAGGCGATTCTGAAGACGGATGCCGACAAGGCGAAGTTTGACGCAAACGTGGCAGCGATGCCGGCAGGACGCGGACGCGGCGGACTCTAAGTCGCACGGCGTAGTGATGTAGGACAAGTGGGGACGCCTCACGGCGTCCCCACTTTCGCTTGTCAGCGTGATGCGCGCCTTTGAGATTGCGTGATCATGATTGTCATCAGTGTATGCGTTGCGCACGCGCGCCTGCGGTCGCGTTCCTAATGCGTGGAGAATTCGTCGACCTCGACGGGGCGCGCGTGTATTGTTACGCGTTTGGCTCGCGCGGCGTCGGCGATCCGATTGTGCTCGTGCATGGCGCATTTACGTCGTCGCACATGTGGCAAGACCTGTTGCCGCGATTACCCCAGGGTCATCGCGTACTGGTTCTCGATTTGTTGGGGCATGGTCGCAGCGACGCGCCGCGTGGAACGTCTCTCACTATCGCAGCGCATGCCTCGCGACTCACGCGCCTGCTCGATGTCATGGGCGTGCCGACCGCGTCGCTGGTCGGACATGGGATGGGTGCCGCCATTTGCGCGCGCGTCGCGCAGGAACACCCCGAGCGCGTTGCGCGACTCGCACTCGTAAATCCGACAATGCTCGCATCGCGCGCAAGTGACGCCATCGTGAGCTGGCGCATCTCCCGGCTTGCGCTGCTCGCACCGCTCTTTCGCGCGCTCGCACCAGACTGGATTGCGTCCGCGTTGCACGCAGCGCTGCTGCCTGCGTATGCGCATCGCGATATCGGTGCACGCTCGCTCGATGTGTATCTCAAAACCTTTCGCACGCGCGATGGGCGCAATACGGCGTGTGCGCAACTACGCGCGCTGCGACAGTCGCGCGGCGATACCGCATCGTGCCTCGCAGTCGGCGCACTGCAGTGTCCGGTTACCGTGGTCGTCGGGATGATGGATGCACTGGTCTCCACCGGACGTACCGCACGTCTCGTCTCCGATCTCGAGCGCGCCACCACGCAGTTGGTAACCGTGCATCGCGAGCCAGGAGTTGCGCACGTCGCTCCAGAGGAAGCACCGGATCGACTGGGCACGGTGCTCGCCGAAATGCTCACGAGTAATTCATAACGGCATCGCCGTTTTGCGATCACGTCGCATTGTGTATTTTTTAGTCTCCCGTCTCCCGTCTCCCGTCTCCCGTCTCCCGTCTCCCGTCTCCCGTCTCCCGTCTCCCCTTGCCCCGCCTCGATGCCATGCGCGCCATGGTGGCTGCGCAGCCCAGCAATGCGTTGGCGCGTTTCGGCCTCGCAAATGAATTACTGAAAGCCAATCTGCTTGAAGAGGCCGAGACCGAGCTCGGCGTGTATTTGGGCAGCTACGACGACGAAGGCAACGGGTGGCTGCGGTACGCCGACGTGCTGTATGCGCTTGGCCGCGCGCCGGCCGCGCGTGACGCGGCAACAAAGGGCATCGAAGCGTCGCGCAAATTTGGGCACGGCTCGATGGTCGCCGAGTTCGAATCGCGACTCGAAGACTGGGAGTAGCGCGATCGGATTACAACTTGCGCACTTCGGCCGCCGCTTCAAGTGCGCGACCGATATCAACAGACAGCGCGCGCGCTTCCTGTGTCGCGTTGGTCACATCACCGATTGCAGCACCAACGCCAAGTGTACGCAGCTTCACCATGTCAAGGCGCAGCGCGTGTAACTCCATCGCGGCGCGTTCAAACTGACGTTTCATCGCGTCGCGTTTGTCGATCAACTCGAGCATCGAACTGCGTTGACGGAGGAGCAGTGAGAGCCGGCGCTCGTGATCGGGCGCGTCGGGCGATTCTGCTTGCGCGGCTTTGATGCGAAGATCGAGTTGACTGATTTCACCACCAGGCATGTCGTGATGCAGGCGCTCCAACGCGCTGGCGAGCGCACCAATCTGCTCCAACAGCGCTTCGGCCGTCGGCTCAACATCGGGCACCAACATCTTGTCGGCGTCGGTTAATCGCATCGACACATCTTTGATCGCCATGCGATCGTCGACCGCGCCGCGCACCGTGTCGCCCAATGCCGATTCAAGGACGTTCGGACCCGCAATCCGTCGCAGCTCTTCATTGACTTTAACCGCGTGCGGACGATCATCGGCGCGCATCACCACGTCTTCCCAACCACCATTGATCACGCCGCCAAGCGTCACGCCAAAACGTCGCAGCCGCAGATAGTCCGTGAGCAGCATCTGCGAGCTTGCAACGGTCGCAAGCAGGCCGCCTACGAACGGAATGATCATGGGGTTGGCGTGCAACGCTGCGCCAATCGCGAACGACGCACCGGCTCCCAACACGCTCGCAACCAGCCACTTCGCGTGTCGCTTGAACGCGTTCACCGTGCGTGAGATACGGGTAGCTCTCGGCAAGTTTGCTTCGTCGGCGTCACGAATCGCGTTGGCGTGATCACCCCAAATCTGACTCCAGCGAATACCGCGGCCTCGCAGTTTGCTGTAGCGACCCAGCACGCCCATCGTCATTCCAAATGCGGGGAAGATCGCCCACGGAAATTGACGACTGGTCGCGACGTTGATCGCGGCGAGAAATCCAATCATGGCGCCGGTCCAAATCAATTGCGACTTGAATCGGCTGATCAGTTCTTCGTCGCTGCGCGCGGGGAACGCGTCGCCGGCCCATCGCTGCGCGCCATACTCAACATTTTCGCGCCAGAGGTCACGCGTGTCGCGGCGTTGTTCTTTGACTTCTTGTCGATAGTCACGAAACGCTTCGCGCCGCGCACGACGCCACTCGCGCAACTCGTCGCGCGACGCGTTTGCTGCCGGCGGTGGAAAATTGGGGACTTGCAGCGACGCGATCCGCGCAGGAAAGCCGCGCGCTTGCTGCCCGTCATCAACCAGCGAACGAGGCGCCCAATCTTCTGATCGATGACCGGCCTTCTCGGCGTACTCACTCGCAACGCGATCGCGCTGAGGGTTCGCATACTGCTGCGCCGACGCGGCTGGCGGATATCCAACAGCCGGATAACGATTGGAGTCATAGCCGTTCGACGCGCTGTCGCCGCGTACGCGCAACGAGCCATCGCGTTGCGCACGTCGTAGTGCGTCACGCATTTGCATCGCACTGTCCCAGCGATCACTCGGCCGCTTTGCCAAACACTTTTCCAGAATCCCCACAAGTGACGCGGGCGCATCTGGGCGGAAATGAAAAATCGGCGGCGGTGTTTCACTGAGGTGCTTTACCAGCATCGCGGGCGTCGTCGTCGCTTCAAACGGTAACCGCCCGGCAAGCATGAGATAGCCCACGACGCCGAGAGAATACAGGTCGCTCCGGCCGTCGATGTCTTTGTCACCTGTCGCTTGCTCGGGGCTCATGAACGCAGGCGTCCCGACGGCGATGCCCGTTTGTGTAAGTCGTGAGCCGCTTTCGGCTGCGCGCGCGATGCCAAAATCCGTGACCATCGCGCGCGACGAGTCTTTGTCCAACAAAATGTTGTCGGGCTTCACATCGCGATGTACGACGCCCGCTGCATGCGCGTATGCGAGCGCATCGGCGGTTTGCTCGAGAATTGACGCGACGAACTCAAACGACGGTCGTGAATCGCGCAGAATGTGCGCTGCGACACTTTCGCCAGTGACCAATCCCATGGCGAAGCACACCATCCCCGCCTGTTCGTGCACGGCAAAAATCGGCACGATATGAGGATGATTGAGTCGTGCGGCGGTCTGCGCTTCGCGCACAAATCGTTCGCGCACGTCCGAGCGAAACGCGAGATCTGGCGGCAGCACTTTGAGCGCAACCTGACGCTGCAGCTTGACGTCTTCGGCTGCGTACACCACGGCCATGCCGCCGCGGCCTAACTCATGTCCAATGAGATAGTGATCGCCGAATGCGGCGGTGACCCGATCGCGCAAGAGATTTGCATCGGCAGCGTTGGCGGCCGCGCGCGCGGCTTCAGTCATGCGTGCCGCATCGTCGAATTACGCGGGTGACGCGGGTGACGCGGAACGCGCACGCGTTGCGTCACGTACTTCACCTGCTGCGCCAACCGCGATGTCAACGTCGCGCGCCAGGGCCATGGCCTGCTCGGCGATTTGCGTCACGCTCTGCACCGAACTGTTTCCCGTGCGCAACCGCACGAGATCGAGGCGCATGTTTTCAAGCGCAATGCGGCAACTCTCAATTTGCGCTTCGCGTGTTTCGCGTTTGCGATCCACGTCCATGACGGCGCGACGATCGCGACGCAGCTGCGCCAGTCGACGCACGCGTCCTTCGCTCTTGGAGGTGTCGAGCGGGTTCGCGTCGGCTTCGAGTGATGCAATTTCCTTGTCGATCGCCGAGGCGTTGTGTGCGCCATTCGCGCTTGCCGATTGCGCGAGTTCCATGGCCATCAACTCCACACGATTCACGAGCTCGATGGCGGTGCCCGCGACGTCAGGAATGTTACCGCGTTCTGCTGGGGGAATCGTTCCGAGTAAGCGTGCGACTTCTTCGCGATCTTGGCGCACGCGACGCACGACATCGGCGTAGGGACCAAGATCTTCTAAGCGCGCCGGTGCCAGCGGCTGCGGCCCCCTGGCAGTACTCACGTGACCTTTGCCAAGCTTGCCAATCATCCCGATCGACAAGTTGCGCTTGGCAGCGGCCGGGGATCCGTCAGTGGGCGTGGGACCGAGCGGCGCGAGCGCGCCACGAATCGCATTGTTGTGCAGTCGTCCCTGCGCGCGCAATTCCTCGCGCTTCGTTCGACTAAACGTTGAGTGCACCGAGTCGACCAAGTCGGAAATGACTTCGCCAAACATCCGATCTTTCGGTTGGCGCAGCACGTCATGCCAGTCGTATCCATCGCTCCACAACTTGGCATAACGCCAAGCAACGAACACCGTCCAGATCGCCGTGATGCCGATGGATACGTGACCGCCAAACAAATTCACGACGAGCAACGCACCGTTCACGAACACATAAGGTGCTAACGTGCGACGAAACTTGCGCACTTGCGGTTGATCCCAACGGTCGCGCTCTTCGAGCGTCGTCGAGTATCCGTGTGGGTCGCTCGCTAACGGCCGCATACCACTCACTGGCGGCGGCACATTCGGGATGAGGGGAGCAATGCCGGTGCGCGAGTTGTACGCCGGTGCCACATAACCGCGGTTGCCCGACGTCGATGCAGGCGAACCATCCAATCGCATGCCGCCAATTGGCGCGCCGGAAAACATTAACGGTGCGGAGTTGGATCCGGTGTTCACCGGCATCGGCGTGTTGGGCACGACACCGCTGCGCATCGCCTGCACCATCTCACCCGCAGACTGAAAGCGTTGATCCGGGTTTTTCTCAAGCAAGCGCATAACAATGCGCGCCAAATCAGGCGGCACGTCCATGCGTCGTTGGTTCACCGGCACTGGCATTTCCGCGAGATGCTTTACGAGCAGCGCGGGCGTGGTGTTGCCAATAAACGGCGGCTCACCGACAAGCATCTGATACGCCACGATGCCAAGCGAATACAGATCGCTACGCGCGTCGAGATCGCGATCGCCCGACGCTTGCTCGGGCGACATGTAGGCAGGGGTTCCGATGGCCATGCCCGTTGCGGTCAATCGCGGTGTATCACCACTATCGGTCGCCGCGCGCGCGATGCCGAAGTCGGTAACGAGGGCACGACCGTCGATGGCGTCAACGAGAATGTTGTCGGGCTTGATGTCGCGGTGAATGACACCGCGCGAATGCGCGTACGCGAGTGCGTCACCGACTTCGATCAGCCAGCGACGCGTTTCATCGACTGGCAACGGCCCGCGCTTTTGCAGCTGCTTGGCCAAGTTGTCGCCGTCAATGCACGCCATGACGAAGAACACCAAGTTCCCCACTTCGTCGACCGAATAAATCGGCACGATGTTGGGATGACTGAGTTGCGCGGCTGTTTCTGCCTCGCGCAAAAAGCGCGTGCGAATGTCACGCCGGAACGACAGCTCGGGCGGTAACAGTTTGATGGCGACATGACGCTTGAGGCGCTTGTCGCGCGCTCGGTACACAATCCCCATGCCGCCACGTCCGATCTCTTGGTCCACCTCATAGGTGGCGGCGAGCGCTTGCTCGACGTGCGCACGGAGTTCGGCGTCCTCGGAGGACTGGTCTTCTAGCTCGGGCACTCGTTGGGGATCGAAGGGGTCCACTCCTGAGCCCGAAGTGTAGCATATCGGTAGAAGTGGCGACAGCATTCCAAACCCGGTGTGACCGCGGCGGGGATGAAGACCCGTCGTTCCGGCAGTGGACTGCGTGTCCTTACGTCAGCTGGTCAGGGAAAAGTTGCAAGGTGACACATGTTTGTGGTCTGTTCCCCTTGCGAGCACTAGTGCCTCGAAGTGGCTCGGGATAGCACTTAGAGTGTTTTCATTTTGGCACACTGCGACGAGTCGACCTAGTCCCGTCGTCCCGGCAGTGGGTTGACCGTCCTCGCGTCAGCGGGTCAGGGAATAGTTGCAATCCCTGCCGCGATGGCGTAAACCGAACGGTGTGAAACGTGCCACTTCTCTGGGGCCATACTCCTTCCCACAGGAACGTTCGACATGGGCCAGCGTCAGACTCTTCCCGTTCTGCCTCTTCGCGGAACGGTCATGTTTCCCGGAATTACCGCGCCGATCTCGGCCGGGCGACCGGGCACACTTCGCGCGATCGAAAATGCCGTCAAGGGAGACCGATTGGTCTTCGCGGTGGCACAGCGCGACAACTCCGAGGAGCCAACCTCGGACATTCTCTTCAATACGGGCGTCATTGCCCGCATCGGCCAGATCCAGCGCGGTCTAGGCGGCGTGCAGCTGCTGTTGCAAGGCGAACAGCGCGCGACAGCCCTTCAGTATCAAGAACAAGACGGCCACATGGTTGCTGTGATTGTTCCGGCGGAGGAAATGCTGCCGCTCGATCTCAAAGACCCTGCGTTCGAAGCGCTGCACAAAGAAGCGCGGGAACGCGCCGCCGAGTTGGGCGAAAAGCGCGGCCTCCCAGAAGAAGTCGTGCATCAAGTGCTAGACTCGGTCGACGACGCTGGTCGCTTTTCCGATCTCGTCGCTGGCTATATCGAACTGACCGTCCCTGAGAAACAGGGGCTGTTGGAGACGCTATCTGTTGAAGAGCGTCTGCGGCGCGTGCTTGTGCATGTGCAGCGTCAAATTGGCCTGCTCGAAGCACAAGAAGACATCAAGTCACAAGTGCAAGAAGAGCTTGGCGAGCGTCAACGCGAAATGTTTTTGCGCGAGCAGCTCAAAGCGATTCAGAAGGAGCTGGGTGACGACGATCAATCGAAAGAAATCACTGAGCTTCGCGACAAGCTGACCAAGCTCGATCTGCCCAAAGAAGCACGTGCCGAAGTCGAACGCGAGATTGGCCGCCTTGAGCGCGCCGGTCGCGAGTCGATGGAAGCGCAGGTCATTCGCACGTATCTCGAGTGGATCGCCGAGTTGCCGTGGAGCAAACGCTCAGACGATCACTTGGACCTTACGCGCGCGGCCGAAATTCTCGAGGAAGATCACTATGGTTTGAAAGACGTGAAGGATCGCGTTCTTGAGTTTTTGGCGGTGCGTCAGCTGCGCGCACAACAGGTTGCCGAAGAAATTGCGACGACCGGTGAATTCGCTGCATCGCGTCTCAAAGCCGACTCGAGCGATGCCGCGCCTTTGTCGGGAAGCACGGGAAACGAAGAGCGTCAAATCACCGACACCCGCGAAGCGAAAGCGCGCGCGATGGCACGCGGTCCGATCTTGCTGTTTAACGGACCGCCGGGCGTGGGCAAAACGAGTATCGCGAAGTCTGTCGCGCGGGCGTTGGGACGCGAGTACGTGCGCGTCGCACTCGGTGGCGCGCGCGATGAAGCAGACATTCGTGGACATCGTCGCACATACGTCGGCGCGATGGCTGGTCGGATTATCAAGGGGATGAAGCAAGCCGGTACCAAGAACCCCGTGTTCCTGCTCGACGAAGTCGACAAGTTGGGCACATCGTATCAGGGCGATCCGTCGAGTGCACTACTCGAAGTGCTCGATCCCGCGCAGAACGATTCGTTTACCGATCACTATATGGGCGTGCCGTTTGACTTGAGCGAAGTGTTGTTCATCGCGACGTCAAACTTCATTCAGAATATTCCCGGCCCGCTGCTGGATCGCATGGAAGTCGTCGACTTTAGTGGTTACACGGAAAAGGAAAAGTCTGAGATTGCCAAGAAGTATCTCATTCCGCGACAGCTGGAAGAGTCGGGATTAGGGCAGCGCAACTTGGTGTACACCGATGACGCGGTCATGAAAGTGATCAGCGAGTACACGCGCGAAAGCGGTGTGCGTCAGTTAGAGCGTCAGCTTGGTGCGGTTGCACGCAAAGTGGCGCGACGCGTTGCGGTTGGTGATTCGGCAACGATCGATGACAAAATCATCACGGCCGAAGAAGTGCGTGAACTGTTGGGGCGTCCCAAAGTGCACCCCGAACGTGCGAACGAGCACGACGAAGTCGGCATCTCGACCGGCATGTATTACACGCCGATGGGCGGTGACATCATGTTTGTCGAAGCCAGCATTCGTCGCGGTGGTGCACGCGTGCGCAAGCACGATGACGATGACTCGATGCGCGTGGGTCCGATTTCCCTCATTCTCACCGGACAACTTGGTGATGTAATGAAAGAAAGCGCGCGCGCGGCGCTGACGTACGCAACGAACAACGCGGAGTCTCTGGGCATTCCGGCAGAGCGCGTTGCGTCGGCGAGTGAAGCACACATTCACGTGCCAGCTGGTGCGATTCCGAAAGACGGACCGAGCGCTGGCATCGCGATTGCACTCGCATTGGTGAGCGAGATGTCCAATCGCAAAGTGCGTCGCGACGTCTCGATGACGGGTGAGATTACGCTGCGCGGCCGCGTGCTACCGATTGGTGGAGTGAAAGAAAAAGTGCTTGGCGCACATCGCGCGGGCATCAAAGAAGTGATCATCCCCAAGGCCAACGAAGCCGATCTTGAGGATGTACCCGACGAAGTACGTCAGCAGCTCATTTTTCACCCGGTGCAGACGTTGCGCGAAGTGTTGGAGATCGCGCTTGTTGATCGGGGGCGCGCAGCGCCGATGGAGATCGAAGAGCTGATCGGCGTGTAGTTCGGGGTCGGCGGGCGCATTCGC
>JANXUN010000192.1 GCA_025356185.1 Gemmatimonadaceae bacterium | reverse complement strand
GGTCTGGCTGTAGTCGTCTGGATGGGTACGGAGTAGTGTCAGCAACCGATTTTTGAAGCGCGGCTGCCCGGAAGCATCCTGTGCGGTTAACGTCGATCCAAACGTGACGTGCAAAATCTGGCGCGCGTCAAACTGTTCGAGCAAACCAGGCAGTTCAGTGTCGGTCAACGATTCCGGCAGCGGCGCCGATCTCAAAGATTGGTTGAAAGATGCGGCGATTAACACCGATCAAAATCTGCGGCTGCAGTACCTCGCGGGTGTTGGGCTGAACAACTACACGGCCGCCGATATTTCAGAAGAGATTACTAAGTTTCGCAAATTCCCCAGCGATCTGTTCATCGCGACGGACTCGTGGAAGGCGTCGCTGAAGCAGGCGATAGGGGCGACGCGGTAGGGCAACTGCCAAACTGATTACCACGGATAACAGAACGGATTTGACGGATAGAAACGGATAAAACAATTGCTTTATCTGTTCGTATCCGTCAAATCCGTTTTTTATCCGTGGTAGTCAGTTCCTGCCTCCCCTCCCCTCGATCAACCCCTACGGCTGCATTGCCGCCTTGGCCGCAGTCTTTGGCGGGCCGCCTTCCTGCAACCAGTACCCAAACCACTGGCGCAAGCGACCCAACCGGTCGACCAACAACCACGGCTCACCCGAACGCGACAGCTCATGCGTGCTGCGCGGGTAACGCACAAACTCAGCCGGTACGCCCTGTGCCTTGAGCGCCATGTACCACAGGTCGGCGTTCCCCATCGGCGTGCGGAAGTCGTCTTCACTTTGCACCAATAGCGTCGGCGTCTTCACGTTTTTCACGTGACGAATCGGCGACAACGAATCGTACATCGCCTGATTCTCCCACGGCCGACCAAAAAACTCGCCGTTCGTGAGCGACTGCACGTCCGATGCGCCCCACCAGTATGTCCAATCGCTAATCATGCGGTCAGTTTCGGCGGCTTTGAACCGATTCGTTTTTGTGGTCACCCACGCTGTCATAAATCCACCGTACGATCCGCCGCTCACACCCATGCGCGTCGAATCGATATCAGGACGTGCCGCGACTATGTCGACGGCCTTCATGAGATCCCAGTAATCCTTTCCACCCCAATCGCCTCGGCTCGCGTTGGTGAAGTACGCGCTCGTGCCACTCGAGCCACGCGGATTGGTGAACAACACAGCGACGCCGGCGCCGGCAAGGCTCTGGAATTCGTCAAACCATCCTTCGCCGTACGCCGAGTGCGGTCCACCGTGGATGTAGAGCACGACGGGATATTTTTTGCCGGCCTGATAGCCGAACGGCTTCATCAACCAGCCTTCAATCTCGAGATTGTCGACCGACTTGTACGTGAAGCGTTCTGCTTCGGAGAACGCGACTTCGCTGTTCAACTTGTCGTTGAACGTCGTCAACTTCTTTTCGTTCGTGCCGTCGATGTTCGAGACGTACAGTTCAGCGAGATGCGTGATATCGCTGCTGGTGTAAATGATTTTCGTTTTCGCGTTGTTGTACGTGATGCTTCCGACGTCGCGACGTCCACCTAAAATCGGCGTGATCGCTTTTGTGTTCGGATCGATCTGCCACAAGCCCGTGCTGCCACCAGTGCTTGTCTGCATGCGAATCTTGCCATCGCTCCACCACTCGATGTTGCCGGGCTCGTACTGCCACGTACCAAGGAGATCTGTTGCTTTTCCACCGGCCGGCGTGGCGAGCAACAAGCGCGCGGCGCTGTAGCGACCTGGACGACCAACGAACGCCAACTGCTTGCTGTCGGGCGACCACACGATGTCGCTCTCACCACCGAAGTAGTCGATCTTTTTCGGTGCGCACGACGCGGCATTTGCTTCGCACGCCGCAACAGAAACAACAAACAACTCTGTGTCGTTGCGATCGGCTTCATCGCGCTTGCGATTGGGCGGCAACTTTGCCGCGGCGTCGCGTTCTTTCGTGACAACAGAATCGGGACGCAACATTGCATCAGCAACAAATGTGATGAACTGACCGTCGGGCGACACACTCGGCGTGCGATGCGAATACGCCGTGTTCGTCAACGCTTTGCGTTCGCCGCTACCACGTTGAATGAACAGCTGTGTTGGCGGGCCGGCCGGACCTGCCGCGCGACCACTAGGCCCTGGCGCTGCAGTCGGATCGCCGGGAATTCCTGCAGCGGCCGCACGACCGGTGCTGGGTTGATATCCACCATCGTTGCTGCGATACCGTTCGTCGGTGATATGACGCCCATCAAAGCGCGCTGCATCGAGTGGCTTCGTGATCGAAT
>JANXUN010000148.1 GCA_025356185.1 Gemmatimonadaceae bacterium | reverse complement strand
ACGAATGGTGAACGGCATTGTGCAGGCGTACGGCGACGACATCAAAGAGCGCATTGCGGCGTCGGGCGGCCCGTCGGCGACGGGGTACGGCGCGGTGGTACACGAGATCGCCGAAGGCGAAGTGTTCAAGGACGCACGTATTACCGTGCGCGCGTTTTCGGTGCCGCACAGCGCGTGGAAAAATGCGTTTGGTTATCGCATCACCACGCCCGATCGCGTCATTGTGATTAGCGGCGACGCGCGCGCGAATCCGGCGATCGCGCGCGAGTGCAATGGATGCGACATCTTAATTCACGAAGTGTATTCGGACTCGGGATTCAAAACGATTCCGCCGATGCGTCAGATTTATCACGCGCAAGCGCATACGTCGGCGACGCAGTTGGGCACGATTGCGACGGCGGCGAAACCGAAGCAGCTGATTTTATATCATCAGCTGTATTTCAGCGTGAGCGACGAGCAGTTGCTTGCTGAAGTGCGGTCGACGTTCAAGGGGACCGTCGTGTCGGGGAAGGATTTGCAGAAGTACTGAGCGCGTCGCGATTGCCGCGACGAATGGTGCGCACGTTGTATGCGGTATGCTGCTTCGACGATCGAAGAAAGGAACATCACGACGCAGGATACACCGTCAGTTCTGTCCGATCGCGATTGGCACGTAACCCACCGTCAATCCGGGCGGCGGCGTGACGACATGGCCAGGATCAATTGTGGCCAGTGTTCCCGCGGTTGGCGGCGCAACGGTGATCGCGGAGATTCCTTGCGCGTGCACGGATTCCGCCCACGCCTGTAGTCGCGCACGCTCGGCGGCACTGAGGTTGAGACGCGCGATCGCTGGTTGATCCACAAAGCGATACCAGACGTACTGAACAGTCGAGCCATCGCTCAACGATGTCACGAACGGCCCCGCCGCCCAGTTTGTTTGCGTCCATGGCGATGTGCTCGATGTGTTCAGCGGTGTTACCGTGCCGCGTGGCAACTGCGGAAACGCCTGATCGCTCAGCCACGTGCGTCGCGGAACCTGCGACGCTGGAATCGCGGTCCATCGACCGTTCACCTTCTTGTAGTACTCGGGAATGACACCCGATTCTGCTTGTGTTCCCCACTGCAAACCCCACGCGTTGGCGCCGCCCGCAGCAGTGAACGCAATGGTGCTCACCATGCCGTTGAAATCAATCGGTGGGCCGCCGTCGAGCATCGACACACCGCCTGGATCTGCCTGCATGGGCATCCCGCGAAGACCTGCCGTATTGAATTGCGTGACAGGAGATCCGCCTCCAGCAAGCCACGACGAAACACCATTCCAGAGCGCGTCCTTTGAATACACCGTGTAATCCTGCAACAGCCCCGCGCGACGCGATCCGTCTGTGGCAAATGTCATCCGTGGAATGCGTCGGTACTCGGTGCCACCGTCGACGGCGCTGAAGTTCGGTGTGAATCCAATTTCCAGCGTGAGCAACGAATAGATCGCACTGCGGCGATCAAGACCGTATCCGGCCGACGTACCACCAATCGCATCAACCGCAGTCCAAAACGCCGGGGTGAAAAACCCGACAGGCCCTTTGAAATTGGTGGTGTTCATAAACAGCGTCCACGAATTGCTGCCAGTCGGAATGTTGTACGGTGACTTGTTGGGCGAAATGAGCGGCAATGCAAGCCAACCGTATCCGAACAGCGTCGGTCCCGACGGATTCACAAAGTTGAGACGATCAGCAGAAATGAGCAGGCGATTGCTCAACTGCGCGAAATACAGCGCGTTCGAAGCCAACGCAGCACCACCGGGTGCGTACGCCGGTCCTCCGTTAAATGACAGATAGCAGTCGGCCGTCGCACCAATCGTGTACTTCGGCATAGTGGTCGGGAACCGAATGTCGCCCCACGTACCGACACCACCTTCGTTGGATTGAAACAAGTCGAACGGCGCTTGCGGCGGACACACACTCGCAGGACGGAAATGCTCGACGTTGTTTTCGTCTTCGACATTGTTGGCCTGCATAAAGTTGCCCCACCCCAATTGCGTCCAATCGTCGCGTCCCGGTTTCACCGGAGCGATCGTGCTGTAAAAGCTGTAGCCCCATCCCCATGTCGCGCGCTGCGGAAAATTGTCCGAGACGAAACCCGCGAAGTGTCCGCTCATACCGTGAAATTCACGCTCGAGGGTTGGTGCGCGCACCACAAACGACGCGTTCCCCGCAATGCCATCAACGAAGGCCCGCACGATTGTCGTGCCGGGTAATGCGCCGGTGAGTCGGCCCGCAATTGTAATGCGGGCCAACGACGTGTCGACCACCTGCCACGTCACGTTTCGACCAGCGAGCGCGGCACCGCTACTATCTCGCGCGGTTGCACTCAGCTGCACCGAGCTGTCGACCACCAGCGCGTTACTAGGCGCGTTGATCGAAACGGTACTCACGCGACGCGGTACAACGGTAATCGCGAACGATCCCACTTTTCCTTCGGTCGTTGCGGATACCGTCACCGTTCCCGGCGCGACTGTCGTGACGAGTCCTATCGGTGACACCGACGCAACGGTCGCATCGCTGACGCTCCACGCCACCGTACGACCAACGAGCGCACGTCCAACACTGTCGTTCACGGTCGCAACAACGCGCAAAGTATCATTCGTGAAGATCGTGCTGCGCGCGGCGCCGACCACGATCGCGGCCGCTGGGATCGGTACAACCGTCAGTGCAATGGAACCACTCTTACTCTCGGCCGACGCCGAGACGCTGACCGTGCCCGCGTGCACCGCTGTCACGACGCCGCTCGCCGTGACCGTGGCAACGGCCGCGTCGGTCGATGTCCAGGCGATGGAGCGATCGGTTAATGGCGCGCCAGACGCGTCGCGCGCGATGGCCTGCAACGTCGCGGATTCTGTTTCCAATAACCGTGTGCGATCAGCAGTGACCGTCACCGTGGCTACCGGCTTTGGCGCGGGCGTTGTGGGCGGCGACTCGGAGCCACCACCGCACGCGGTCAGCCACACACCGCATGCACACATCAACAGCAGGGAGAGGCGCATATCGAATATGTACGGGTCAGGACTCAGCGTTGACGGCTTTACGCAGAATAACGCGCCTTGATGCGCTCACCAACTCCCACGGTGGACGGCTGCGAATCGTACATCAACGTGAAGCGACTTTTGTAGCCGCCTTCGTGCGCACGGTCACGACGTAGCCGAGCGCTCGTTCTTTGCGTACTTTCCGTGCGACTTTCACCGCGCACTTGATGACCGCCCTGTCGGACCGACTGCAACACGCATTAGGCACTTCCTACCGCATGTTTACGCGTTTTCGCGCGGCAACTTGGCGCGCTCGTACTGCACGGGCCATGGTCCGTCGACACCAAGTTCGTGCGCGGCGTGCAGCGCCCAGTGCGGGTTACGTAACATCTCGCGTGCGAGCAGCACAATGTCGGCTTTGTTTTGCGCGACGATCTGTTCGGCCTGTTGCGCATCGGTAATGAGACCGACTGCCGCGGTGACAATGTCGGCGTCGTGCTTGATACGTTGCGCGAACGGCACTTGATATCCAGGGCTTACCACAATGTGCTGATGCGCTGCAAGGCCGCCGCTTGAGCAATCGATGACATCGATGCCGATAGCTTTGAGCTGCTGCGCGAGTTGCACGGATTCGTTTACATCCCAACCGCCGTCGGCCCAATCGGTCGCGGAAATGCGCACAAACACGGGCAGCGAGTCGGGCCACACGCCACGCACGGCATTGCACACTTGCAACACCAGTCGCGCGCGATTGGCAAACGAACCGCCGTATTCGTCAGTGCGATGATTGGACAGTGGCGACAGAAACTCGTGCAACAGATATCCGTGAGCGGCATGAATTTCTGCGACCTGAAATCCGGCAGCCAGTGCGCGCTGCGCGCCCGATACAAACGCATCGATTACGCGCACAATGCCTTCAGAATCGAGCGCGCGCGGCAACGGATAATTCATAGAATACGGCACCGCACTCGGCGCCATCACGTCGCTCCATCCGCCGTCGCTTGGCGCAACCGCGTTGCGTCCCTCCCACGGGCGGCGCGTGCTTGCTTTACGACCGGCGTGCGCAAGTTGAATACCAGCAACGGCGCCTTGTGCACGCACAAAGTCAGTCACGCGGCGCAGTGCCGGGATGTGCGCGTCATTCCAAATACCCAAATCCTGTGGGCTAATGCGCCCTTCTGGCGTGACCGCCGTGGCTTCGCTAAACACCAGCGCCGCGCCACCGGTTGCAAAGGCGCCGAGGTGCACCAGGTGCCAGTCGGTCGCAAAACCTTCTTGACTGGAGTATTGGCACATCGGCGACACGCCGATGCGGTTACGCAGCGTGAGCGAGCGAAGCGCGAGCGGACTAAAGAGTGCGGTCATGCGAGTCTGGTCATGCAGTTACAATACTCCGCCGTAGTGGCCGCACCAAGAGCGTAAGCACGAATCCAACAGCGAGCAACGCGGCAAGCACTTGCAGCGGTGTGTCGTAGATGTGCACGCGATCGGCGCCAACTGGAAGCGCAGCTTTTGCGCGATTAGACAGCTCGGTGATTATCACCGGTCCAACTACTGCGGCTGCGCTCCACGCTGTAAGAATTGCGCCGTGAATTGCACCGACATTTGCAGGGCCAAATACATCGGCAAGAAATGCGGGGATGGTTGCGAAGCCACCGCCGTACATGGTAAACACCGCGAAGAGGCTCAACTCAAACGCGATCCAGTTGCCCGACGCAGCGAATCGCGGAATCGCCAAGAACAGCAGCAGCTGCAGCGCAAAAAACAATCGATAGGTAAGCCGGCGTCCCAGTACATCAGACGCTGACGCCCACACAAAGCGGCCACTGGCATTGAACACGCTAATGAGTGACACAACGGCGGCAGCTTGCAATGGTGTTCGTGCAAACATGTCTTGCATCATTGGCGATGCTTGCGCGAGAATGCCGATGCCTGCCGTAACATTTATGAACAAAATGCCCCACAGCAGTGCGAATTGCACGGTGCGCACTGCTTGATCGCGCGTGAGACTTTTCGTATCAAACAGTTCGGGCTTTTTTGCGCGCATCTCGGCCGTGACGGTCCATCCCATGGGCGTCCAGTCGGCAGGTGGCGATTCCAACAACATGCTGCCAATCAACATGACCGGCAGATAGAGCACGCCGAGTGCGATGACGGTGTATGCGATGCCAAGGCGGTCGATGAGAAACACATTGAGATAGCCGGCGATAAATGCGCCGCCGCCGAATCCCATGATGGCCATCCCGGTCGCCATCCCGCGTTTGTCGGGAAACCATTTCACCAATGTGCTGACGGGCGAGATGTAACCCAGTCCGCAGCCAATGCCGCTGACTATCCCCATGCCAAGAAACACCAGAATTGGCAGTTGCAGCGACAGCCCTATGCCGCCAATGAGCAGGCCACTGCCAAAGAACAGTGCGGCAGCGCGCGCGGCGATGCGTGGTCCATTGCGTTCAACCCACGGTCCACCAAGCGCTGCGCTTAAGCCAAGGCACACCAGCGCCGTTGTGAACGTTGTGTACGGCGGCCTAAACCACCACGGCTGATCGGCGAATAGCGCTTGAATTGGTCGGTTGAGCGTGCTCCACGCGTACACCGATCCAATGCACACATGCACGAGCACTGCACCAAGGGGAATGCGCCAACGGTTTGGTGTAGCCACGACTCCTCACGACTCGACGACGAGAGATAGGAACTCCTCGTCGAATGTACGCCGAGTTACTGCCCGTCGCTGGCGAGGATCAACTGCCAGAGGCGCGCGTCGCCAAAGCGATGCAGGTCGTCGTAAAAGTGCCGATCAGCGCGCGCGGCCGCTTCGGTACTCTCCACGTGGATCATGACGAGGTCACGGACGCTCGTTTCGTCGGCGCCCGGGATGGCGCGAATCGCGGCAACGAGTCCGTTGCGACTGAGCTCTGATCGCGGAATGACTCCGCTCACCAGATGACCATCATAGCGCCGCGCGATGACGTGCACCGCGGCCGTCACAACAGCGACGGCTTCAGGAAAATGCCGGGAAATAACGTGCACAGCGCCTCCGCGAGAATCGTGGCCTGCAAAGCGCTCGGAAGTAGTGAGCAGCGCGTACTTCACGCATGTTACACACGGCAGTGAGTGTCACGACGTGGCGCTGCTCACACTTCGCGATAAGTTTGTGACGGACGACACTACTCCTATTGAGAGAGACATGAGCGCGCACAACGACGGTGGTCAGAGTGATGGTCGCCCGCATGAGCGCCATACTGATGGTTCTCATGATCGAATCAACCGACGCGCGTTTAGCCAACTGCTTGGCGCGGCAGCGATCGGCGGCGCGCTTCCGAGCCCGGTAAGAGCGTTGACATCATTTTCTCTTGCACACAACGAGCCAGCGATGACTGAACGCGCGGTACCGAGTGCGTCGAGCGATGACGCGCTGTGCAACCTGTCGGCGACGGAGCTTGTCGCGCGCATCAAACGCAAAGACGTGTCGGCGCGCGAAGTGATGAGTGCGCACCTGGCACGCATTGAGCGCGTGAACCCGCGCGTAAACGCGATCGTGACATTGGTTGCCGATCGCGCGATGGCGGGCGCAAAAGCGGCCGATGAAGCGCAGGCGCGCGGTGCGACGCTCGGTTCGCTGCACGGGTTGCCCGTTGCACACAAAGACTTGGTGCCCACCGCCGGCATTCGCACGACGTACGGATCGCCGTACTACGCGAACAATGTGCCCACGCAAGACGCGCTCATCATCACGCGCATTCGTGCGGCGGGTGCGATCACGCTTGGCAAAACAAACACGCCGGAATTTGGGGCGGGCTCCAACACGTTTAATCCGGTGTTTGGTGCGACGCGCAACGCGTACAACTTGAACAAAACCGTTGGTGGCAGCAGTGGCGGTGCGGCGGCTGCGCTTACAACAGGCATGGTGCCAATTGCCGACGGGAGCGACACCGGTGGATCGCTGCGCAATCCGGCCGCGTACAACAATGTGGTGGGTTTTCGTCCGTCGCCGGGACGTGTGACCGATGACGACGGATCGTGGTCGCCGCTCTCGACGGGCGGGCCGATTGCGCGAACGGTGCAGGATGTCGCGCTGTTTTTAAGCGCGATGGTTGGACCGCATGCACCAGATCCGTTGTCGATTAACGAAGACGGCGCGCAGTTTCGGCGGCCGTTAGCGCGCAATTTCAAAGGCGTGCGCGTGGCGTGGTTTAAGGATCTTGGTGGCGTTCCGTTTGAATCGGAAATCACGCGCGTGGTGAACGCAAACCGGCACGCGTTTGAGCAGCTGGGGTGCGTGGTCGAAGATGCGGAACCCGACTTTACTGGTGTTGACGACGCGTTCCCGATTTTGCGTCACCTGTCGTATCACGCGAGCTACGCGAAGCTCTCGCGCGAGAATCCGGCGATGTTCAAAGACACGGTGAAATGGGAGATTGCCGAGGCGGAGCGCAACACGGGAGCGGATGTGGCGCGCGCGTCGGCGCGACAGGCGCGCATGTATTTGGATGTCACCAAGTTTTTTGAACGCTATGAGTATTTCGTATTGCCGGTGACGCAGGTTGAACCGTTCGATATCACGACGCCGTATCCGACGTCGGTGGCCGGGGTCGCGATGCCGACGTACATCGATTGGATGCGTTCGTGTTGGTACGTAACGTTTATGGCGTGTCCGTGCATTTCGGTGCCGGCGGGATTCAGTGCGAGTGGGCTACCGGTTGGATTGCAGATCGTTGGGCGGCATCGCGGTGATTGGAGCGTGCTACAGATGGCGCATGCGTTTGAGCAGGCAACGCATCATGGTGCGAAACGGCCGGTTCTATAGGCCGATCGGCGAATTCGTCGAGATGGATGGAACAGCAACTGACTACCACGGATTGGAAACGGATTTAACGGATAAAAACGGATACCACAAAAGCCCTTTTTGTGGTTTGATCCGTTGCTATCCGTCAAATCCGTTTCCATCCGTGGTAATCAGTTGCAGTTCAAGACGTTCACCACATAGAATCCGATATGCCCGCAAAGAAACTAGCCGCAAAGAAAGCCGCGCCGAAAAAGACTGCAGCGAAAAAAGCGCCGCAATCGAAACCGTATGAACAGGGTGCGTGGGCGCGCGTGTACACGCGCGCGGCTGGTGAACGACGCTACTGGTTGCTCAAGTCAGAAGCCGATGTGTTTTCGTACGACGACTTGGTGGCGGCGCCGAAGCACACGACGTGCTGGGACAGCGTGCGTAATACGGGCGCACGCAATTTTCTTCGCGACGGCATGAAGAAGGGTGACTTGTGCTTTTACTATCATTCCAATGCAGAACCATCGGCGATTGTTGGCATTTGCGAGGTCGTGAAAGAAGGCTATCCCGACGATACCGCGTTCGACAAATCGCATCCGTATTACGACGCCGATTCTGTGCCGGACACGCCGACTTGGTTTATGGTCGATGTGCGCGCGGTGTCGAAGTTGAAACGCGGTGTGACGCTTCCCGAGCTGAAAGCGCGCATCGATCTCGCGAATATGGCTCTGCTCAAAGTGGGCCGCCTGTCGATTGTGCCAGTGACTGAAGCCGAGTGGGACATAGTGCTCGCGATGAGCGAGGAGCACTAGTCGCCAACGCACATACGTGCAGCGTTACGGTTTTTTGTGACGCGCTGTCGAATCCGGCACAAAGTCAAACACCTGTTGCACCACCTGCTGCAAGGCTTTGCCATTGCGCTGCGCCGCCTTGAAACGCTGATACTTGAGTGCTTCGCGCACCGGCTGAATGAAATCAGGGTGCGTGGTGGTGATCGCACTAAACGTATCCATCACAATGATTCCG
>JANXUN010000136.1 GCA_025356185.1 Gemmatimonadaceae bacterium | reverse complement strand
ATTTTCGGCTTTGAGCCGCACATCAAAACCAGTGAGCTCGCTCAGCTGCCGGGAGGTGAGCAGTGGCGTCCGCTTGATGTGCGCGTCGATCCGCGCCCGGGCGTCAATGAAATCTTGCAGGTGAAGCGTAAGCATAAAGGAGTATATCGAAAGTAAGCTCTACCCAAGTTCGTGTTCGCGCTCCAGAATGTGAGTCCGACGCGCGGCGTGCGCAATGTGCGAGGCATTGTTCGCCGTATGATTCAGCTACCACTTTCGAGAGGTTCACATGTTTGGTATCATCGGCTCAATCGTGATCGGATTTATTGCTGGACTCATTGCACGTGCGCTGCTGCCAGGCGCCGATGCCATGGGTTTCTGGATGACGACGTGTATTGGTATCGTGGGATCGATCATCGGTGGTTTCATCGGCGGCATGATCAGCAAACCGGCACCAGATGCCAAGTTTCATCCAGCTGGATTGCTCATGTCGGTCGTCGGCGCGATGGTGGTGCTGTTCGCCATGCGATTTATCCGCTAGCAGATACCGCCCGACATCCGCGCAACGCATCAATCACGAAAAAGTTTTCCAGGATTCATGAGGTTGTGCGGATCCAACGCGCGTTTGACTGCGCGCATGGTATCGATGGCATCGGCATGCTGACGCGCAAGAGCGTCGATTTTCCCCATGCCGATGCCATGTTCGCCGGTGCAGGTGCCGCCTAACCGCAACGTGCGATTGACCAAGCGATCGATAACGCCGTACACTTGGGCACGCGCGTCGGCGTTTGCAAAATTGGTCAAGAGCAACAAGTGAAAATTGCCGTCGCCTACGTGCCCAACGAGCGGCGCTTGCACTCCGTGCGCCTCAATATCGGCGCGCGTTTCACTAATGCATTGGGCTAACGCGGAGATCGGAACGCACGCATCGGTGGACCAGACGTCGCTTCCCGGTTGTGACGCGACACCTGCGTAGTACGCATTGTGACGCGCCTCCCACAATCGTTCGCGGTCCTGCGTGGTCGTCGCCATCTCGTGTACCGCGCCGCCGCCTTCCGCGACAAGTTCACGCACCGTCTCGAGTTGCTCAGCAACCGCTGTAGCGCTGAAGGCATGAAGCTCCAAAAAAACCAATGGGGCTTCGGGCAACGTCATGCCCATGTACGCATTGATTGTGCGCACACTGAACTCGTCGATCAATTCGATGCGTGCCAACGGTACGCCGCACTGCAGCAGAGCGACAACGGTATCAACGGCCGTCGCGATCGAATCGAAACGGCACACCGCGGCAGCAATTGCATCGGGAACCGTATGCAATCGCAACGTCGCCTCGGTGATGACGCCAAGTGTGCCTTCGGAGCCAACAAAAAGACGCGTGAGATCGTAGCCTGCCGACGATTTTCGCGCACGCCCACCAGTGTGCATGATGCGGCCATCGGCTAACACCACCGTGAGGCCCAGCGTGTTCTCGCGCATCGTGCCGTAACGCACCGATGTAGTGCCCGATGCGCCGGTCGCAATCATGCCGCCCAGCGTTGCATCGGCACCCGGGTCAACAAAAAACGTCGCACCGCTTCCGGCCAACGCGTTGGTCAGCTGCGTGCGCGTCACGCCGGCTTGGACCGAGGCATCCATGTCGGCGACGCTCGTGCGCAGAATGGCGTTCATGCGCGTGAGATCGATGCACACGCCACCGTGCACGGCCGCAACATGCCCTTCGAGTGAACTGCCCGCGCCGTACGCGATGATTGGCGCATCAGCGGTGGCGGCGACGCGCACGATTGCACTGACTTCATCGGTGCTTATTGGGTACACCACCACATCGGGCGGAAAGACTTCACGTCGCCCCTCTCCACGTCCGTGCTGCTCGCGAACAATGTCCGCGCGCGACCAGCGATCGCTCACGATGGATGCAATCGACGCCACCAGCGCGTCGACATTGCGCACGCGCGAATGACTCGACACTAGCGCTTGCCTCTCCCCGGCTTCTTCGAGGTGCTCTTGCTCGCATCGCGCGCCGGAGCGACATCGATATCTTTATCCATAGCGCCCCAGTCTTTCTTGGGCGCACCTTTCTTGATCACCGGATGCGGCGTGCCGCGATCGTTCACG